>JAGVZX010000053.1 GCA_018302185.1 Candidatus Woesearchaeota archaeon | reverse complement strand
AGCTCAATTGCCTTATGGATGTTCTTCTCTTTATCGCCGATATTTGAGCCTAAGCTGAGGTAGATTGTTGCCATTTTTTTTAGGATACAACAACACTATTTAATATTTGCTGCTTTTTGAGCATCAGAAAAATCCTACTTAACTTCTGGATTCGCATAACTCTTAATCCTAATCTGATCTAACGATCCTATTGAATTGCCCGAGTATAGTTTCCAGACGCTGTACTTGTCTATTTTCTATAATAAAGCTTCCAACTCCTAGGACTGTTCCTAACACAGCAGCGTCTAGAATAACAGTAGCAATCATCTCCTCCACTGTAAATGGGCTTGGCCTACCAGCTGCCTGTTCACACAAGACAGCTAAAGGTGCGTGATATCCTCCTCCAAAAATTCCACCGACTGTAAGGATTCTCGTTATTGGGTAACTTGCACGATTAGGGTCAACAGGACCATATCCGTCTAATTGAGCAGAGTATTTTCCTGGCATTTAGAATCACTTTTACTTCTTCCTCTTCTCGTCTGGAGTTATCCTTACAAACAGCTCAGGATTTTCCCAAAGCACAACTTCCATCAGGTTAAGGTCATAGAGCTCATCCCATATCCACTTCGTGACATTTTCCAATGTTGGGACTTTGAAGTAATCGTTCAGATAACTTCCATCTAACTTCTTAAGGACGATGTCTTTCACTATTTTCCTGACTGTGGCAGATTCTGTGATCATGCCGTCTTCATTAAGATTGCCTTTGACGACAACTCTTAACCTATATTTGTGGCCATGCAACGGCGTTCCTTTTGCGCTTGGCAGCTTTCTCGCTGCAGAAAACATAAAATCCTGTCCTAACTGCATCATCTAAAACACCTCCTCTCTCCTGCGTAATTGTAATTCACAAAACTAGTTGTTATCTAACCGCAAAACTAATGTTATCTAACCTATAAATCAGTTAATATCCTGCCCTTTTAAAATATTGTGATTTTTACTATTCTGGAGAAGAGAATTTAAAAACGGTTTACGCTTTTTTGATTCCTTCAACAACATCAACAGTAAGCTTAGCCTCTTCAACATCATGCACCCTAAGTATGTTTGCGCCATTTAGTAATGCATAACAATTTGCTGCAATTGTCCCTGGCAATCTTTTATCTACGTCAACATTGCTTATTTTGCCGATGAAGGATTTTCTGCTTGTGCCGATCAATATTGGGCAGCCTAATGACTTGAATTCTGCTAGATTCTTTAATAACAGAAGATTGTGCTCAAGTGATTTTCCAAAGCCGATGCCTGGATCAATTGCAATCTTAGTTATCCCAAGGTTTCTGGCATTTACAATAGTGTCTTCCAGATACTCAAACACTTCTCTAACTACATCATCGTAACTTGGATTTTGTTGCATTGATTTTGGATTGCCTTGCATGTGCATAGCAATTACTCCTGCATCATACTTTTTGCATACTGAGATCATTCTTGGATTCTTGAAGCCAGAAATATCGTTTATTATATGCGCACCAGCTTTTAAGCAAGCTTCTGCAACCTCTGGCTTGTAGGTGTCAACGGAAATCGGCACATTGATTGTCTTGTCTGCAATCAGTTTTTTTATGACTGGCAAAACTCTACTTAATTCTTCTTGGGTACTTACGCTTTCACTTCCTGGACGAGAGCTTTCTCCTCCAATATCCAGAATATCAGCACCTTGCTTTACTAATTCTTTTGCATGCTTAACAGCAGCATCTGTACTTGCATATTTGCTGCCGTCAAAGAATGAATCTGGAGTGACATTTACTATGCCCATGATCAATGGCAGGTCAAAATTTAGCTGATATTTTTTTGGTGAATATTTTCCAATCTGCCATGATTCTAACTTTTTGTGATAATTTGTTAGCAAAATGTCCAGATCTTTTGCAATCTTCTTCAATCCAAATGGTTGCAAGCTTATCTTGTGGATAAACTCCCTGATCTGCGCAACTGTGCCAAAGATAAGCACATCTGTCTTGTCAACGACTGCGTTAATTGTGCCTTTTGCAACAGCCACATCTCCACCGACAGAAAGCATCTCCTGTTTCATGACTATGGCAGCTGTCCTTGATACATCTGTTATCTTGATTGTTTTAAACACAGACTTTGGAGCCATTATTGGAATGCCGCCGCCATCTACATCAATTGCAAGCATCTCTTTCTTTGCTTCTTCGAAGTTTCTTATTTGTTTTATAGTGTACATTTTTGTTAAACCTAATTAAATAATATCAATCGAATAATATAACTTTAATACTTTAACTTATTTATCTTAGAACCAGCAGGCAGTTAGGCACTAGCATTCATGCTGGTACAGCCTCTTTTTTACCGATGGATAATTATTAGTAATCAGAACACAACCTTATTTAAAAAATTATTGGATTAATCATACTTATCCCTGTACTTGCCGAACTCTTCGCTCAATAATTTCCAGACCTTGCCTGGCTTTTTATTTCCTATAAATTTGTCATCAACTAGAATTACTGGCACCAACTCAGGGGTTGTGCTTGTTATAAATATTTCATCTGCAGAATAAAGCTCGTCTTTCTTTATCTGCCTTAACTCAAGCTCTATGTTTTTTCCGTCTACTTCTATGTTCTCCTTCTGAAGATCCTTTATCAATTCGACAACAATATATCTTGTGACTCCTTCTAGCACATCTTTATTTGGCGTGATAACTTTAGTTTTTAAGTTACTTTTCCCATCAGCATATCTTACAATAAACACATTAGTCGTTGCGCCTTCAGTGACTTCATTCTCATTATTTACAAGCAGAGCCTCGTATGCATTGACAAGATTAGCTTTCTCTTTTGCTACTACCTGCATCATGCAGTTTGTGGTTTTAGCTTCTGGCAATGGCCTCTCAAGCTTTACTGTGATCACACTCACACCGCGCTCGTAAATTTCAGAAGCTGATTTTTTCAGTTCAGTAACCTGTACCACTATATTTGGCTTGCACTCTGCGACCAATGCGATATCCCCTTCACCTCGAGAAACAGTGACTCTAATCCTAAACTCAGAAACAGCAGCTGAATTATTTGCTTCAACTGTCTGCTTTATGGCATCCTTCATCTCCTCTTTTGTAATTGGGATGTTAAAGCCGATGATCCTTGCAGACTTAAACAACCTGTTGATATGCATGTCGAGCTTTAAGATCTTTTTGTTGTATGTTCTTAGTGTGTCAAATACTCCGTCTCCATATAGAAATGCGTGATCAAATACAGAAATCTTTGCTTCTTCTTTCTTGACTAATTTGCCGTTGAGGTAGATGAGCATTTTAAATATTAAATTATGTCCAATCTTAAAGTATCAATTCTATATTCTTACCTAAATAATCCATCTGTCTTATTAAATTTTTGCGTTTAAAAAATTTCTCAAAATCTTATACCCTTCTGTCGTCATTATGCTCTCTGGGTGTACCTGTATGCCTTCGACGCCTGGCAGATACTTGTGCCTTACACCCATAATTATTGTTTTGTCTTTGTTCCACGCAGAAATCTCAAGGCATTCAGGCAGACTTTTCTTTTCAACCACCAAGCTATGGTATCTTGTTGCAGTAAATGGATTCTTTACATTCTTGAATATTGTTTTTCCATCGTGAAATATCTCTGCTGTCTTGCCATGAGCAGGCTTTTCTCTTACTATCTTTCCGTCAAAAACTTGTCCAATACATTGATGGCCTAGACAAACACCTAGAATTGGTATCTTGCCAGCAAATTGTCTTATTATCTCATTAGATATGCCTGCTTCATTCGGTGTGCAAGGTCCTGGAGAGATTACTATATGGGTTAGGTTTATTTTCATTATTTTATCTCTTAATTTATTTTGTGCAACTGCATCGTTTCTAACAACCTTTATTTTTACGCCTAGTTCTCCGAGCCTTTGGGCTAGGTTGTAAGTGAAGCTGTCGTAGTTGTCTATTATGAGTATCATTTTATGGCATAAATAATCAGCAGATATATAATTTTAATCAAAAAGAAACAAACTAAACTTAGGGGCTACATTATTTTGCAGTTTTAGGCTTAGGGGCTACATTCTCCTTGTCCATCTCTTGAACTTCTCTTTTGCTGAATCCTGCAATTCTTCTATGATCAGTGATGCCAAAGTCTTTTTTACAATCATTGCATTTATACCAATCTGTCTCAAGACCTTCATAATACATTTTAGTGTTTTTAGAGCCACATTCCATGCATGATTCGTCTAGTTTAGGGGTTTTCATTTCTTGACTGCCTCAACAACCGCCAATCCTTTCTCTATCGTCTCTTCATATTCTCTTCTTGGCTTTGAATCTGCGACAATGCCGCCGCCGACGTTGAGATAGCCTTTGAACTTATTATTTCCTGTATTTTTATCACCAACATTGTTTTTGTCAGCTTTCAATATCAACGTCCTTATTATAAGATTAAAATCACACTCATTGTTAAAATTAAATCCACCTATAGAACCTGTGTATGGTCCGCGTGCAACTGGCTCTAGCTCATCAATTATTTCCATTGTCCTTACTTTTGGGCAGCCAGTTATTGTGCCACCTGGAAACATCGCTTTTATTGCGTCAAAAGAATCTTTTCCACGCTTTCTTTTTTTCCCTGTATCTAATATGCCTTGTATATTCGTCACAATATGCATCAAATGAGAATATTTCTCTAGTTTCATCATCTCAGTTACTTTAACTGTGCCATACTTACAGACTCTTCCTAAGTCATTTCTCTCAAGGTCAATCAGCATTGTGTGCTCTGCTAATTCTTTCTCATCATTAAAGAACTTTTGTGCAATCTTCTTGTCTTCTTTTGCGTTCTTTCCTCGAGGATATGTGCCGCCTATTGGTCTAGTTTCTGCCAGATACTCATCACCAACTCTTTGCACTTTCAATAAATGCTCAGGTGAGCAGCTAATTAATTTTACCTCTTTGAAATCAACAAACGCAGCATAAGGGCTTGGATTTATGTTTCTTAATTTTTTATAAATCTGCCAAGGCTCTTCCTCAATCTCAAATTCCAATCTTTGGCTTATCTTTATCTGGAAGCTGTCTCCTGCATGCACATACTCTCTTGCTTTCAATGCAATTTTTTTGTATTGCGACCAAGTCAACGATGATCTTAGGTTGTATCTTTTGATCACATAATAATCTAGTGGTTTGTTTAGTTTATTATTATTATTATTTGAATTGTTGATCTTAGCATCGGGACTTATCTTATCGACCGCTTTTATTATGCTAGAGATAAATTCTATCCCTTCTTTATTGTTATCTGGGCTAAAAATATAAAGTAAATTCTTTTCATGATCTTCTGCCAAGACTATGCTCGGAAAGATAAAGTAGCTGCCTGGCAATTTTAAGTCATCTTTTGCTTTTGCAGGAATCTTCTCTAGGAATCTTACTAAGTCATAGCCTAGATAACCAACACAACCAGAGTTGAGCAATGGGAAGTCTTTGTTATAACTAGATTTATACTTTTTTTTAAAATTATTTATTAGTTTTTTTAATTCATCGAACGGATTACCATGGATAATTTTTGTTTTATCATTCTCAGCAATAGTTATTTTACTATTTTTGCTCTTGAACGTGCAGTAAGGGAACAATGCAAGATAACTGTATTTTCCTTTTCCGCAGCTGTCTAGGAAAACGCTTTCACCTATATTGTTCGCTCTAAGAAGACCATAGATCTGAAGTAAGGAAGTGTTTGCGCGCAATGTTTTGTGAAGCATATTGCTTAAAATCTAAATTAAGTTTAAAAATCTGTTGGATTAGAAAACTGCTTACATATTACTATCCTAAAGGAATAAAAAAGACAATATTTAAATAGACAATATCTTGATTTAGCCTTAACAAAGTCGTGTGGGGTTGACTAGATGCAAGGAAGCTTAGACAGTGATGTGCTTACTATCCTAAGAGAAACAGAGTTTTCCATGCATGAAACAGGCGGTGTCCGTGTCTTCCATAATTCTGCAGATTCAGAAGGCGACCAGAAAGCAACTTTATGCTTCGTCAAGAAATACGAAACAGCGGAGGAAGCGCAAAGAGCAGAACTATTGATTGATTTTTATCTTAGAGGCCTTGAAAAAGGCACACCTAAATATGCTACCGCAGATGCATTGTATAGAGCATTTACATTTGCAGGCATAGAAAGGCCAAGGATATATACCTCTCGTATCCAAAATCAGCTAGTCTTAGCTATTGATTTAAGCATCCCTCAAGGTGCTTTTGGAATAACCTCTTTAGAGCAAAGTTCAGGTATTTTAGAGGAATTGCTCACAGAGCCATTGATCCGTACATCTGGAGAGGTTTTCGCAGCTGCACAGCAGGATGAGATAAATAGGGTCAAAGCTAAAAAGGAGATGCATAACGAACGTGCCCTTTCTCTATTTTACCATCATTTTTTTCCATCAGTATTTCCTTTTGGCGAAGAAAAAGAGATGCGGTTAATATCCGCTTCTGCCAAGCATGATCTTTCTGCTGCAATCGATGCTCATATCTCAGGCTCATTCCCTCTATTATTTTTCTCAGGAGAATTTTCAGTTCAAGAAGTTGCAAAATATCTGTTGCCATTCTTTGAGGTTTATCCTTGTAGAGGAGATCGATCAGCATTAGTTGTGCCTCCGCCCTTGCAATTGCCGAGACCAGAAAGCTCTGTCTTTGTGCAAGGGCCATCAGAAGAAATGCAGCTCTTACGTGCATACCCTTTAGCTCGAGTGCCTTCTGAAGAAGAAAGGGTTGCATTGGAAGTTATCAACTACTTATTAGGTGTAGGATGGACCTCCAAATTTTATAAGATAATCCGAGACAAGCATAATCTGGTATATAGGATCCGTTCTGAAGTAAAATCAGGCTCTAATCAAATATTGATCACCACTGGACATAAGCATACAGATTATGCAAGAATAGTTAAATTAACAGGAGAAATTTTCACAGATATAGCCCGAGGAAATTTTACAGATGATGAAATTCAACAAAGTCTTTCAGAATCAATGGTTGACTTGGAAGGTGATATTGATGCGTCAAGAGAATTTAGGGGTTGCAATCAGCCTGGTTTTAGGGTAACCAGAGAATTCCAAAGACGTATAACTGGTCAGGTTCCTGATTTTTCATTAGAGAGGGAATATAAGTTGATGGCTAATCTGACACCAGACAGGTTAAGGGAAGTTGCTAGGCGATATTTGAATCCAAATGTCAGTCAAGTATTCACATATTGCAATAAAGAGGGTTCATGATGGCAGAAGTTCAACATAGGAAACTAAAGTCTGGGCTTAATTTATATGTTGTGCCATATAACTCACCTTTTACCTATTTTCAGCTTTTTACTCCATTTGGAGGAAATGTATTAAGATATCGAGATCCAAAAACTGGCAAAGAAGTTAATCTGCAGCCAGGGAGCGCACATTATTTTGAGCATGTTCTTTTTATAGTTCCGCCAGAGTCTTATGGAAAGCCATTGGAATGGGCTACCAATACTCCAGATACCTGCCCAAATCTGAGAGATGGGATAACTTTATTGCAAAATAACAGGGCAAATGATGTTAATGGCTACACCTCAACTGATATCACAAACTATGTGTTTATGTCAAGAGTTAATCAGCTAGAAAATCTTGCAATCATGCTGCAGTATGTGTTCTGCCCATTTTTGCCAAAGGACAGGTTTGCTGAGGAAGCTGAGACAATTTCGAAAGAAGCTGGAATGCTTGCAGATAAAATTAGACGTAAGCAATTATATCAATGGGCAGCCCAAGCTTTCCATCAGCATGGCGCACGCTTCCCTATAATTGGGACAGAGGAGAGTATAAGGGCAATCTCTCTTGAAGATGTTTTATCGATGCACTCAACATTTTATACTCCGTCAAACATGACATTGCTTGTAACTGGACAGGTTGACATGGATAAACTAGCTGAGATGGTCCAGACAACATTAGATTCATTTGGCAAAGGCCATTATGTGCAGCCTCCTCAAATGATCCTGCAAGATGAGCCTAGAGCTGTTGTTGTTCCAGACAATTTTAATGATCCCATAGTCAGAGAAGATATTGATAGGCCAAAGGTTTTGGCAGGATGGAAGTATATGTTGGATCCGACAATAGATATCAAAGACCTTATCAGAAGGAAACTGGCTGTTCAGTTTGTAGGATCTGCATTATTTGGGAATGGAAGCAGAAACAGAGAGCGTCTGGTAAAAGAAGGGATAGATGACAGGACATTTGGCAGTGGTGCAAGTGATTCTCGTGATTATTCTGATCTTTATGTTATGGCAGACACAGATGATCCAGAAAGATTCAGGAAGCTTGTCTTAGACAGCGCAGTGCAGGCAGCTGAAAGAGGCTTGCCGGCTGAGGAAATTGATTATGCCAGATTAGTGATGCGTAAAGATGCGCGAGCTGTAAGAGAGGTAATCTTTAACTTTGGGTATGAACTTGCTACATACGGAGTGCAGACAGGCAATCCTATTAATTATCTTGCATCTCTGGAACTACTGACTCAAATGTCTGAAGCAGAAATTAATGCCTTAGCCAGAGAAATCTTAACTCCTGATTCATTTACAGCAGTCTTAGCAGTGCCTAAAGGAAAATAGAGGATTATTTTTCCTGATTATGTCTCTTATATTTTCATTCATCTCTCTCACTCTTCACTTCTTATTTATCAGCGAGAATGCTTCCTGTCTTGTGGCATCGTTCTTTAAGAAGTAGCCGCGAATTGCAGACGTTACTGTTGTAGTGCCAGGTTTTTTTGTGCCGCGCATTGAAATACAAAGATGCTCGCACTCAACAACAACAAGAACACCATATGGCTTGACAGCAGAATCTATGGTGTCTGCAATCTCGCTAGTCAATCTTTCCTGTATCTGCGGCTTTTTAGAAATAATTTCAACTGCATGAGCTAACCTGCTCAATCCGACAATATTACCATGCGGTATGTATGCAATATGCGCCTTTCCTATGAAAGGGAGAAGATGATGTTCACACATAGAATAAAAAGGGATATCTTTTAGGATGATCATCTCTTTATGCATGTCTTCTGTGAGATGCTTTCGCAAAATCTCTCTTGGATCTTCTCCGATGCCTGAAAATAATTCCTCATACATCTGGGCAATCCTTTCAGGAGTCTCTCTAAGGCCTTCTCTGTTCGGATTCTCGCCTATTGCAGCAATTATCTGCTTTACTGCATTTGTGATCTGTTTCTTGTTGATGGCTGGCATTTTTATCAGGATGATTTTTTAGTTGTATTTATTGGATTGTTCATTAGTATTAGTATATTCTATAATTATTTTTATCAGCACTAATTCTTGTGCTCAACGTACCCCTCAATAACAACATTGTTATCAAGCACTTTTACCATCGTATTTTTTAAATGTATCGCATCTTTGAGATGATCTATGCCCAGCTCTGCGACTGCAGGCTTTCCGTCATTGCCTATAATAGTTGGGGCGATCACATAGATGCATTTGTCAACTAGCTTATTTTTGAACAAAGAAGCAGCTAATTTATTTCCCCCTTCAACAAGTATGCTTGTGATATTTTGCTCAGCTAATCTTGCAAATAGGTCATTTAAGTCAATATTGCCTTGGTTATCTTGCTTGACTGTAATCAGATTCCATCCTTTCTTTATCGCTTCAGTGATCTTTTCTGGGTTTTTCTGAGCTTTTTCTGTGATTGCTAGCAAAAAGTTTGTGTCATTAAAGACATTAGCATCTTCAGGAATTTTGAACTCTGAGTCAAGGATTATCCTTACAGGATTTCTTCCAGAGCCATCTTCAATCCTGCAAGTCAGCAAAGGATTGTCTGCAATCACTGTATTGCTGCTCACCAAGACTGCGTCATAAATATTTCTCAGCTCATTTGCAAACTTTCTTGAGGCATCATTTGATATCCATTTGCTCTCTCCGGAATAAGTTGCAATCTTGCCATCTATGGTAACAGCTGCTTTTATTGCAACAAACGGTAGCTTATGTTTTATAAATTTATTATACCCTTCATTTAATTTTACTATTTTCTCAGCAAGCTCACTGTTTTCAAGCAGCTTTACATCTATACCTTTTTTTCTTAATGCTTCGATGCCATGATGATTTACTGCAGGATTAGGATCAATGGTGCCAACTACTATCTTTTTTATTCCTGCTTCAATTATTGCATCTGCGCAAGGAGGAGTTTTTTTGTCTGAATGGCAGCATGGCTCTAAAGTTACATACATTGTTGCATTGCTTAATATCACATGGATCTTATCAGCAAAATTAGGGAATTTTTCTTTGACAGAATTAATAGTTTCTATCTCTGCATGCAAGCTTCCTGCTTTCTTATGGTATCCAGAACCGATAACTTGATCGTCTTTTACGATAACGCAGCCAACTAAAGGATTAGGAGAAGTCCTGCCTATTGCTTTCTTAGCTAATTCATACGCCTGTTCCATGAAGATTGAGTCTTTATCGCCCATAATTAGGTTAAGAGTTAGAATAAGAATTTAAATTAGGTGGTTAATGATGAAAGATTACTCCATCAGATGCCCCATTTTCTCTTTCTTTATGCGCAAATACTTTTCATTGTGCACATTTGCAGGCGCATGAATAGGAACTCTCTCAACAACTGTCAGCCCATAACCTTCCAATCCAACAATCTTTTTTGGGTTGTTTGTAAGAAGCTTTATCTTGCTCAATCCGAGGTCAACAAGTATCTGCGCGCCGATACCATAATCCCTCAAGTCTGCCTTGAAGCCAAGGATCTCATTTGCCTGCACAGTGTCATAGCCTTCGTCCTGCAGTTTGTATGCTCGCAACTTATTTAATAATCCGATGCCTCTGCCCTCTTGCTGAAGGTAAAGCACCACACCAGAGCCTGCTTCTTCAATAATCTTTAATGAATCCTGCAGCTGCTTGTTACAGTCGCATCTCATGCTATGAAGAACGTCTCCAGTAAAGCATTGGCTATGGACTCTGACTAGAACTGGCTCACTTATGTTGCCTGCGCCTTCTTGTATACTCTCTGTCTCATCTTCTACAATCCCTCTCTGCCTGACATCACCTTTCACTAAAGCAACATGCGTAGCATTATCTATCTTGTTAGAGTATGCAACTAAGTCAAAATTTCCGAATTCTGTAGGAAGAGGAACTTCAATCTCTCTCTTGATTAATTTTTCTCGCAATAATCTGTAGCTTACAAGGTCTGCAATCTTTATTATCTTTAATCCATGCTCATCTTTAAATTTCATAAGCTCAGGGACGCGTGCCATTGTCCCATCGTCATTTATTATCTCACATATTACTCCAGCAGGATACAACCCTGCTAATTTTGCAAGGTCAACTGCTGCTTCTGTGTGGCCAACTCTTCTAATAACTCCACCTTTCTCTGCTTTCAACGGAAATACATGGCCAGGCATCACAAAATCATCGCCTGTCTTTTTCTCATCAATGAGGTGCTTTATCGTCAATGCCCTGTCAAATGCAGAAATGCCTGTTGTAACTGCCTTATCTTTGCCATCAACAGAAACAGTAAACTGTGTGCGATGCTTCTCTGTATTTCTCTGCACCATTGGCTTTATGTTTAGCTGTTCTAATCTCTCAGCTTCCATAGGAATGCAAACCAAGCCACGCGCAAACCTTATCATGAAGTTAATAGCTTGCGGAGTTGCCTTCTCTGCAGCAATTATTAAGTCGCCTTCATTCTCCCTATCTTCATCATCAACAACAATTAGTGGCTTGCCTAACTTGAAGTCTTCCAATGCTTCATTGATTGTGTTGAAATTCATTTTGTTTTTATTTTTGTAGTTAGTTTTGGTTTCCTTAACTGTCCACTCAATTTATGGTCTTTTAACAGTATTCTTCTAAATTATTGCAGTTGTTATTTCCTTGTTTCTGATTTGACAGTATATATTCTTCCAGATATCCTGGATTCAATGCGCATGCCTGTTTCAGGATTCATACAGGCTAACATTTCAGAGCTCATTATCCTGCAATTGCCCATCAGCTCAAGCAGATATGCAGCTTTCATATTTGCAAATAAAAAACAGGATAAACCTTTACCAGTCAGGCCTTTCGTCTTAGGTTCATAAGCTATGCCATATGATTCAACATCCAAATGCCTATCATTGTGTCTTATAACGTAGTACTGTATTCCGATTCCGTTGAGCATTATCAATAATTCTGTTTCAGGTGTATTGCTATCTTTAGGGCTCTTTTTTCTGACCTTCAGCTCATATGAAATTCCTTCATGATTTTGCTCATTTTGCGGCACAAACTTCAGGCCATATTGCAGCTTAAGCGCAGCTACTATGCCTTCTATTGTAAATGCATCAGCAGTATTGGTGGTAGCAGGGAACTGGCTTTTGCCTGATGCATTCTCATCCCTGGCAATGGCTTTTTGGCTCTTCTTATATCTGGCAAACTCTTCTGGTGTAAATGATACAGCATATCTTCCTACATCATATGTGTCTTCAGGTATTGCTCTTAATTTCCTGAAAACATTTTCATTTTTATCCAGCATCACTTCTAGGTTTTCACTGATAGGAAGAGCGCCTTCGATTGTATCAATCTTAACATTAACAAGTATCTTTTGCTTCCCTGTCTTATCTTTTGTTAACCTGATAATATATGTGCATCGGCTTGAGTTATAAAATGTATTTACTCTCCATTCATTCTGCACAGTCCTCGGGCTTGGATTATTAAATGTTATCGGAAGAGCAACTCCGCCCAAGTCTGCATATTCTTCAGCGATAAGATTTGCAATCTCATTCACGCAGTCATCTATGCTTAATTGGTTTGCTGCCTTAGAGGTGTCTGCCATCTTTTACTTGCCTCTCTTACCTTATCTATCAGTTATTTTATCTCAATCTCTGTATCAATTTGACACACGCTTCAACTGAATTTTTGCCGAAAAATTCTATTCTCTCAATCGCCTGCTGCAGAGTCATCTTAGGGCCAGAGATTCCAAGTGTAACTGGCTTGCTGAATTGCATTGATAATCCAGTAATCTTTTCTGCAACAGTATATGCGATCAATGCATCATGGTCTGTATCTCCCTGGATGATTGCACCCAGAGTTACGACTCCATCAACACTGCAATCAGCAG
>JAGVZX010000143.1 GCA_018302185.1 Candidatus Woesearchaeota archaeon | reverse complement strand
CCTCTTTCCATCAGCCCTCAGCTTCTGCTCCAGAATCTTCGGGAAAGTCTCGTTTAGGCTGACCTGCAGTGCTGCAGGAAGGGAATCTCCTAAAATTAATATCCTGTAAGCATCGCTCTTTTTACCATAATCATATTCATAATCCCTCAATCCTTTTGAGTTGAATTTTACAATATTGTCGAATTCCTTCCAGAAATACCTGAACTCAAGGCCGGGCACGTGCTTGAACATATAATTCCCGTCAAACATGGTATAGTTCAGGTTTTGGGGCAAAAACAGCCTTAATGTTATTTCAAGCGCAGCAAGAATAAAAATAATGGAAACTGCAATGATTGATGCACTTTTCACCAGGCTTTTAATCTTGCTTGTTTTCATCTTTGCCTGTGAACGGCTAATTGCGCCTATTATTAAATTTTACTGGGCATGACAAATCAAGAAATCAGCCCTTATTTTCTGATTTTTCCAGCTTTTTTGCAACAATGCCCATGATCTTCGAGATTGTGTCAACTCCGTAAATGTCATTTGCCGTGAATTTTATGCCAAATGCATTCTCTATCTCGGAAACAACCATGAGATTATTGAAGGAATCCCATTCCTCCACATCTTTGAGGCTTTTGCTGTGGTCTATCCTGTTTATGTCCATGCCCATCACATCAAGAACTATCTTCCTTACCTTTTCCTCAATTATAGGCATCCAGCACCACTTTTATCCATTTAACATTTTCCATCTGTTTTTTCCTTAAGTCAAGCCACCAATATCCATTGTCGTAGCTGAAGCCCAGCTCCCTGTACAGATGCAAAGCCTGCCTTAAGAATTCCTTTTCAACGCCGCGGGACATCGCCCTGCAGCTCAGCAAAAATGCGTCAATAAACCAGCAGTCCTTCTTATTTTCGAGTATAATCACCCCCATAATGCCGAAGTCCCCGAACTTGTCTTTAAGCGATGCGGCATAAACTTTGAAGCCCCTGCTGTTCATGAAATGCAGAACCTCTTCTTTTGAATACCTCTTTGTCCTCAGGTTGAATTGGTTTGTTTTGTTGATGAGCTGGGTTATCCTGTCAATGTTCCCGTCGTTTAACTTCTCGACTTCCAGAACCATGCCAAGGTCGAAAAGGTAGTCGTTCAAGCTGCTGAATTTCTCTTTCAGCTCGTTCCGCTTTTTCTCCTCAAGATACATCTGGGTTCTTTTTTTGTCTTCCTTGCTTATCTTCAGCAAATCAAAAATGCCCAGTGTTTTAAGAACTCCTGGAAGCCCTGTCACATCTTCAGGGAAATCTATGACATACACCTGCGGCAGCTTGCTTTTTATGGACTCCCTTTCAATCGGATTGTCGTCCAGGTAAGCCATGCTGTCCAGCCCTATGTTGAGCTCTTTGCTGATTTCAAGGAAGTTTGATGCCTTGTCATCCCAATTGCATTTAATCGCGGCAAAATTATCTTTCTTAAGCACCATATTCCTGTGGCTGAACACGGGCTCCACGTCTTCCATGTTGTTTTTTGAGTTTATAGCCAGAATGACGCCGTTATTGTGGAAATCAAGCATCACCCTTTGTATGCCGGAATAAGCCTCTCCCAAGGGGCCCTCGCCAAGCTGTATCCCGTCGACAAATTCTTCCCCTATCACGCCGCCCCATAATGTGTTGTCAAGGTCCACTACCAGGCATTTTTTTGCCTTGCCGTAATACGAGGCAGCAATCTGCGACAATTGGCTGCAAAGCTGTGCAGCAAACTCGTTGCTTATGTAAATTCTCCCGATATGCCAATATTTATCATCCGTAATATTTTTTTTGCCGTAATACGAGGCAAAGCTGTCAAAGTCAAATACCGTGACATTATCAAACTCTTTTGCCAGTGAAGATATCATGCCGTTTATGCCAAACACCAATTTTTTGACTCCATAATCGGAATTTATGTCCCTCAGCCCCAAAGGAGAGTAAAACGGCAATGACAGGTTTGAGATGACTACACGGGACTTCATGGAGCTCTTAACAGCACTTAGCACAGTCTTGAGATAGCTGATTTTTGCATCAACGGATTCGATAACCTCTTCCTGCGGCAGATTCTGGAAGTCTGCCAGCACACCCTCCAGGAAAGTCTCTGTGTCGAGCAAAATGAAGATGATATCAGGGTTAGCTTTCCTGATTTCGCTGTTTTCATCCAGTATCTCCTGGACATACTGGTTGTACTGCCCCATAATTATGCCGGGCAAAAAGCCCTTCTGCACCAAGGAAAACCACATGGGCTCCATTAAATTGTTGAGAGTGTACGAGCCGAGAAGGGCAACTTCAATTTTTGTATTGCCGGAAAAAATGCCTATTTTCTCCCTCAGCATCTTGTTGGCAGCCAAACAGTCCTTATAGGAGCATTTCATGTACTGAAGATAAGATTTTATCTTTTCAATGTCCCCTGACCCTAAAATTTTTTTGAATTGCTCCATTTCTAAAAGGCGCTGCCTCCGCAAACCGGCAGGTTTATTCCGGTTATGCCTGATGCCTCATCTGATATCAAAAAGAGTATGGCGCTGGCAACATCATCAGCGCTTGTCAGTCTTCCCAATGGCGCTGCTTCCCTGGCCAGTTCAATCGTCTTTGGCGGAAGGCTTTTTAACATATTTGTCTCCACCATTCCCGGGGAAACGGCATTGACCCTTATATTTTTGCCGGCATACTCCACTGCAAGGCACTTAGTCAGCCCGAGCAGCGCATATTTTGCGCATATATAGTCCGAGAAGCCGGGCTGCGGGCTTGAAATCACATTCTGGCTCAAAATATTTATTATGCTTCCGCTTCTTTGCTTTGCCATATGCGGGAGCACGTGCTTTATGCAATTGACTGCGCCAAAATAAGAGACATTCATGTGCATCAGCAATAATTTCATATCTTTTTCTATGAACCTTGAGTAATTAAGCGGCGGAGAAGCGCTGTTAACAAAAACGTCAATCCCGCCCATTTTTTCAATGACTTCTGACACCATTTTCCTAACTTCCGGCTCTGAAGACACGTCGCACTTGATTGCAATGGAGTTTTTTAGCTCGCTTTGCAGGGCAAGCGTGCTTTTTTCATTAGTATTGTAGATTATGGCTGTGGAGTATCCCCTTTTGCTGAGGGCTTTTGCAATTGCAGTCCCAATGCCTCCTGAGCCTCCTGTAATAATAGCTACCTTGCTGTTCATTTCAACACCTTTACCACAAGCCTGCCTTTGATGACATTTTTATTGTCCTGATTTAAAATCTTTGTTTCTATGAAGAGCAGTTTTCCAAAATCTTTCTTTTCACTTATCTCCCCGGTTATGGTCAGGCTGTCCCCGGAGTATATCGGGCTTATAAAGCTGCTTTCTTCCTTCAGGATAAGGGAGTACTTCCCCGGCAAATACATCCCTGCAAGCGTCGAGTGCAGTATGCTTCCCAGCATGCCGAATGCAACGCATCGCCTGAATTCCGTAGCCTTTGCATATTCCTCATCCAAATGAAGCGGATTTTTGTCCCCGCTTATTTTAGAAAAGAGCAGAACATCCTCATCGGTTACCTGCCTTGTGAAGCTTTCCCTATGCCCAATGCTCAGCTCTTCAAAAGCGTATTCGTTCAATATGACTCCCCCCACCAGGCTTACTTCGCCCCTTATTTAAACTTTTTTATAAATCCATGCGGCCAGCCGGCATTCCGATAGCTTTAAATAAATATATTTTTTGCCCATGTATTTGCATTGCATAAGATGGAACCGCAGCAAAAAAAGAACTTTTTTTCAAGGAACTGGAAGGTAATCCTGGTTGTTGCAGGCATCCTGCTCTTGCTTATCTTGCTTATTTTGCTTGGCAGCAGGAAGGCTGTGTCGCCGGACGTTTCATATTTTCCAACCAAGGATATTCTGGAGCCTTACACAAGGCTTATTTTTGGGGATTATTTCAACACAGCCCTCCTGATTGCATTCGGGCTCATTTTCGCCGTTTTCCTTTATTTTATCCCCCGAAGATTCAAGCTCAAAGCCGTATTAACAGCCAGCATAATATTTTTGCTGATTTCCTCGTCAATCGGGCATTTTTTGGTTTTTTTTCTTTTTGTAGCTGTGCTGTATGCATGCTCAAACTACAGCTTTAAGCTGAGGGCCATGATATTCTGGATTACAGAGGCGTTCATGCTTGCATCCGGCATGATTTTTTACAGGCTGTTTAATTATTACTCGCCGTTTTATTCCTTTGCATCCTATTATACAATGTTCAGGTCCATACATTACTTTGTTGACGTAAAGCAGGAGTCACTGCAAAAAACAGGATTTATAGAGTACATAGGCTATTTGTTCTATTTCCCCTCATTCAGCCACGGGCCGGTTGACAGAATCGGGGTTATGCAGCCTCAGGATGTCACGAAGGGGCATCTGATTTTCGGGCTTAAAAGAATTTTTTACGGCATTGCCAAGTACCTGCTTTTGGTTTATGCGCTTTCTCAAATAGAAAAAGTGCCATTTTCCTTTTGGGATATATGGAGGTGGCTGTTTTACACTGCATACGGCAATGCAATCCAGCTGTATGTCCTGCTGTCAGGCGATATCGATATTGTCATCGGAATCTCCTCATTGATGGGCTTTGGGGTAAGCGAGAACTATCCAAGAGTGCCTTATCTGCAGCCAAACCTCACGAAATTCTGGCAGAACTGGCAGTCCACCATTGTCAGCTGGCTCACTGCCTATGTTTATTTTCCGCTTTGCAGGAATAAGAAGCATGTCTACCTGAAGACAATGCTAATAATAATGATCATAGGATGGCTGCACCTGTTTTATCTTCCCGAGATACTGCAGTTCAAGGGCTTAAACCAGCTGATTGAGTTTATCTTATATTATACGTTGTGGGGCGTATTTCTGGGCGGCGCATTGGCGCTGTCCAAACTGCTTGAAAAAAAGAAATCAGGCTCAAAACAGGGCATGGAGCAAAAGCACCCCTTCATTGCAAAAATTTTATATGCTGACACAATTTTCACGAAAGCACTGACCACTTTTATTACTTTCAACATAATAGCAATAGGCTGGCTTTCGCCATTGTACATCCTGCTCAGGCAGTTCACATGAAATTCGGCATAGGAACAGACATAGAGAAGGCATCGAGATTCAGGACTAAAAATAAAACTTTTTTAAAGAAATTTTTATCGGAAAGAGAGCTTAGAAGCATAAGAAACCGCAATGCCGGCCATATCGCAGGAATTTTTTGCGCAAAAGAA
>JAGVZX010000028.1 GCA_018302185.1 Candidatus Woesearchaeota archaeon | reverse complement strand
TGCAAGAAAATATATGAAGTGCAGAAAGCAGCTCTTAATAAATATAAAAGCACAGGAGACGGGGAATGATCACAATGACAGCAAAACAAGCAAGACAACACATCGTAAAATTATTAAATAAGACAGCAAGATTAGATGGTCGCGGATTAACAGAATACAGAAAGCCAATTACCATTGAATATAACATTTCAAAAAGTGCAGAAGGCTCTGCAAGAGTCCAGATAGGAGAGACAATTGTACTGGCAGGAGTAAAGATGGAACTTGGCGAGCCATATCCGGATACTCCTGATTCAGGGGGATTGATGGTTGGCGCGGAATTACTGCCTTTAAGCAATCCGGATTTTGAGTCTGGGCCTCCAGGCATACAGGCAATTGAGATTAGCAGAGTTGTTGACAGGGCAATCAGGGAATCTAAAGCAATTGATGTCACAAAACTCTGCATAAAAAAAGGAGAGCTTTGCTGGACAGTAAGCATTGATATCTGCACATTAAATGACGCAGGCAATCTGTTTGATGCAGCTGCATTGGCAGCTTTGGCAGCATTGAAAAATGCAAGAATGCCGGCAAGAGACGGCAAAAAAATAGATTATAAGAATCTTACTGATGAAAAGCTTCCAATCCAGAGATTGCCTATCTCAATAACCGTTTGCAAGATTGCTGATAAATTCTTAGTTGATCCAATAACTGAAGAGGAAGAAGTTATAGATGCAAGGCTGACAGTTGCAATCATGGAAAATGGGGAGATCTGCGCAATGCAGAAAGGCGGAGATATTGCATTAACTTTGGCTGAAATCGAGCAGATGATAGGGATTGCTGCTGAGAAAACCAAAGAGCTCAGAAGTGTGCTGGATGAAGCGTAAGTTTTTTTATTTTTATTAAATTTTTTCTTATCATAACTCTCGGCAAGATTGAATACTTTAATGCTATTTAGCAAACCTCTTCACATTCTCCACTATCTTCTTTCCGTCTGCCTTGCCGCGCAGCTGCGACATTACTTTTCCGATTATAACATTAAATGGCTGGCCTTTATTCTCAGAAACTATCTGCTTGACTTCTTTCTCAAGCTCTGCATCGCTCATCAGTTCATACTCAACTATGACGTCCTGCAATGGCTTCTCATTTGTTTTGCTTAATATCTCAAGCATCACTTCCTTTGCGATCTTTCCTGCGTTCAGATAGATGAACAGCTCTTCAAAATCCGCATCTTTCAGCACAACCTCTTTCATAAATTGTTTTTTTACTTGCTTTTCTGCAGTAAGCAAAGTCTCAGCTAGGTATGCAGGCTTCAGATTTTCAAATCTTTCAACAAACCTTTCAAAGAGCTCATGTTTAGATGATTTAGTTATTGCAACTGCAAGGTCATGGCCTAATTTATGCTTGTCTTCAAACCTATCTGATTTATCCAAAAGCAGCTCAGGAAGTTTTAGCTTTATCTCAGCAACAAATTTCTCATCTAAGCTTATCGGCACAGCATCTGTCTCTGGATACAATCTTGCAGCTCCAGGCATCGGCCTCATATAAGTTGTTGTACCATCTTCATTTGCTCTTCTTACTTCTCCAGGAATTCCATTCAATGCCTGCATTGCTCTTTCAAACACAGCATCCAAAGCAAGCTCTGCTTTCTTGCCGTTGTCTGCAACCAAGATAAATGCATCCTGCTCCTTGCAACCGAGAATCTCTCTTACTCTATCAACATGCTCCTGCTCTATCCCATATTTAGGCAGCTCATCACTGTGGAAAATTCCTCCAACTCCAGCAATGACTTTTGCACGATCAGAAAATTCTGTGCCTAATCTTCTTCCTGGCTGAATCTCGCGAGCGATCAATCCAGCAAATTTAGGCAGCTTTAATGCAAGCACAGCTCCCTTTTTATCTTTTAATGCGTTTTTTATAACATTGCTTTCTACATTATTAAACGTCTCAGTAACACTAATTTTTTCATTGCTAAGTTCTCTCATCTGCTTTATCCTTGAGAGCAGTTCTTTTTTGATCTCAACAAGATTTTTCTGCCTTAATGCTTCATACTCAACCAAAGTTGCAAGCATCTTAAGCTCTTGCGCTCCTTTGATCTCAACTCTTCTTCCTTCTGCAATTGAGACGTTGACATCTTGTCTAATGGTGCCTAATCCTCTTTTGACTTTTCCTGTGCTGCGCAACACCATCCCTATAAACTCAGCCACTTCTCTTACTTGGTCAGGATGTGTAATAGCTGGATCAGTTGCAATCTCCACAAGAGGAATCCCTAATCTATCAAGCCTATAAGTGACGCTTGCAGAATCTTGGGTAATTGGTCTTGAAGAATCTTCCTCTAAGCAGATGCTTGGTATGCCTACTTTTCCAAATGATGTATCAATTGCACCATTCATCGCAAGCAAAGAAGTCCTTTGGAATCCAGAAGTATTGCTGCCATCTACAACAGTCTTTCTCATGACTTGAATCTTATCAACAATATTTGCTTTCATCAAGAGAGCAACCTGCAATCCGACATACAATGCATCTTTGTTAATCTTGTGCGGAGGTTCTTCATCTGTCTCAACAAGGCAAGTAGAATCATTGTATCCTTCATAGATGTACTTTTTTTCTTTTCTATGTTCTTGCAATGCAGCAATGTCTATCTCTCCTGTCTCTCCTATTACAGAACGTAATCTTCTTGTGATAGTGTAGTCAGGAGTTTCTTCTCGAAGATCGCTAGAGCAAGAGCAGAATAATTTATTTGTGTCAACCTGCTGATGGATCTCTATGCCGCATTTTAAGCCGAGCTTAGGGTAATCTAATTCAGATCTATTTTCTGCATTTAATTTCTTTTCATCTTTATTGCTGTTATTCTTTTTTCCACTCATCTTTTTTCAAGCATTGATTATTCTGCAAAGTTTATATATTTAACTGTTGTATCCTATTACAGTATGTGTTTACCTTTAACCGAAAAGCAGTGGCGACTGCCGACGAACACTCGCTTTGATTTTCAAAGAGTTGCTCCTCCTCTTTACCTAATTAAAGCGCAAGTTCACTAGCTTAGTTGCTTGTTATAAATACTTCCACCTTACTGGTTCAAGTTATCCCGTCGCAACTTAAAATGGATCATTAAATCTGTGTTCGTCATATTTTGGCAGTCGCCACAAATTTTGAGCTAATACCCTAATTACACATAACTTTATTAATATAATATGTTTTATCTGCTCTCATGCAACCTGAGCAAAAAGGCTATCTGGAACTGATTATTTTTTCTCTATTAGCTGGGACAGTTGGCACATTTGTCAAGCTGATCCAGAGCATGGATGTTTACACTATACTTTTCTTCAGGGCAGGTATTGCAACATTATTTATCTTTGCAATTGTCTTGTTCAGAAAAAACCTCAAAGAACTCTATCTTGCATATCCTTTCAGGACATTTTTAGTCGGCTTTATCCAGGGCTTAGCTTTATTCTTCTATTTTGCATCTATCCTAAAAACATCAGTCTCAAATGCAATATTTCTGCTGTATACTGCACCTATATGGTCAGTGATATTTGCAAAACTGTTTTTTAAGGAAGAGATAAAGAAAGAGACCATTGTCGGCATCATAATAACACTTGCAGGAATCATATTTATAATTGACCCAAGAAATTTCTCATTCAATTCAAGCCAAACACTTGGCAATATACTTGGTCTCGCTTCAGGATTACTATATTCTGGGATGGCAATGGCAGCAAAGCCTATCCTGAAAAAGAGATCTGGATATTATGTTGCATTCTGGCAGTATCTGATAATAGCGATCATGTTTGTATTCTTCCTTAACATCAAATCAAGCAATGTTATTGTTGAAAATTGGTGGAAACTTCTTGTCATCGGCATAATCTGCACAGGGATTGCATTCATACTATTCATGGAAGGAGTAAGAAAAGTAAAAGCGCAGAAGATATTTATCGTGACTTCGTTGGAGCCGTTGGCAGGAAGCATATTTGCATTATTTGTTCTTGGTGAAATCCCATCATCTTTTGCAATTATCGGCGCAGCGCTGATCTTGTATGGCGTGTATGTGACGACGAGCAGGAAGATTGTGCCGTTTTATGGTTGATTATACCCTATAAATTATCTCTTTTGCTGCTTCTACCATCTCACTGCATATCTTTAACAGCTTATCCAGCCTTTCTTTATTTTCCATTTCTGTCTTGGTGCCATACTGGTAATCTTCACGCATCTCTATTATGGTATGCTCATGTTTTTCTTTAATCTCTAGCTGCACATTTAGAGTATCAATGAACTTATTCTCTAACTTTATTTTGGCTTCCTCTTTTAGAAATTGTATGACTGCTAAAGTGCATTCCTGGTTTCTGCTCTCATAGCCATGTTTTGCCAATATTGCAAGAAAACAATGATAAATAACATAGAATGCAGCGCTTGCTGACCAGTCACTATAGCCACCTTCGGCAAAATAGGTTATTGCCCTAAAATTATGCATAGCTTTCTTAAGGTGAGCAGCTGCTTTTTGCAGATCTGGCTTTATTTCTACTAATCCGCGATGCTTTTTATTTTCAGCTAACTCTTTTTTTGCTTTATTCAGGCACCATCTGATCTGATTAAGGGCTTCCGGCATTTACTATCACCTCAGATATTTGTTCAACTAATTTCTCATAACCTTTCATCACTATACCTGTCCTTATGGCATCTATTATGACTGGATCTTTCTTAGTTATATTCTCTCTAAGATCTGCAGGCGTTTGTATCACAGCATGGATCTTCTTTGGCAAAATCTCATTCTTTTCATCAACTTTGTGCATAATAAGTTTGTAATTTTCCTTGTTGAAGACAAATACAACATCTATATCATTGTGTTTGCCCTCTTTTCTTAATACCGAGCCAAATAGGATTATTATCTCTGCTTCATTGAAATCCTTAAATTCCTCTCGCCATCGCTTATATTTCAGTTCAGCTTCTTCCAGCAATAAAAGCTCTAATGTCTTTTTTGTCAATGCATTAAAGTTTAGCTTGTATTGTATTGCTTTTCCAAATGGCTTTCCAACCACAAAATTCTGGTTCTCAAGATTTTTTAATGCTTTTAATGCGCCTCTTGGTGTCATACAGGCTAATTTGCTTATGCTTCTTGCATTGTATTGACTAGCAAAATCCTTAAACAATACTATTAGAATTCCCCTTTCTTTGTTTGAGATTACCATAGGAACCACCAGTTCTCATATAGGAACTCATAGTTCTATATAAATGTTTCTATAAATTAGCCTATTAATAGATAAGGTCATTCTCAATACAAGAACGCTTCTGGCTCAGTCCTTGAAGAGATCTCTCCTGCAACATTAGTCAGCATCATCTTCTTGACTTCATCATAATCCTTTGTATGGCCCAAGACCCAGCCTAACTTGATGTAAGCGACTTCTGGCAAAATATCCTCTGCATAGATGACTTTTGTGCCGATATTTAATTTTCTCATTGTCGTGTAAACATAAGGATTTGTCCTGCCGTAGATAGTCTGTGATGTCATGACAACAGGAACTTTTTCGTCAGCTGCTCTCTTTAAGGCAAGCAGTAAAGAATTACTTTCATGCAAAGTTGCGACATTTCCAAATCCAGTGCCTTCAATCACTAATCCATGATAGCCTTTGTCTAAATAAAAATCTATTACGTCTTTGTTGAATCCTGGATAGACTTTTATCAACGCAACTTTCTCGTCAAATGCAGTATCTGCAATTACATCTTCGCTGGAAGAGCCATCAGTTTTATCAACACCATTTTTACTTTTCTCGCTTATCTTTGGATAATTTTCATTCAGAATTTCAATATTCCCGTCAGTATAAACTTTAGCTAGTGGAAGCTCGTTTATTGGCCTGAATGCATCTCTTCTGCTTGAATGCATCTTTCTAACTTTTGTGCCTCTAATAAGAATGCAATGCTCATCATCGCTTGTTGCGTGCATGCAGGAAGCAACAACTGCTCCATCAAATTTGCTTGCTGCAACAGTTGCGCAAACTAAGTTCATAAAAGCATCAGAAGAGCCGCGGTCAATGCTTCTTTGCGCACCAGTAAAAATCACAGGCTTGTTTAGATTTCTTAGCATAAAGCTTAATGCTGCAGTAGAATAATGCAATGTATCTGTGCCTTGAGTAAGGATCAATCCACGGATGCCTGAATTTAGTTCCTTTGCTGCAATCTCTGCTATCCTTTGCCAATCTTTAACTGTAATATCCTCGCTAAGTATGCTCATGACTTTCTGCGCCTTGAAATTTGCATAGCTAGAAAGCTCAGGACACATCTCAATTAAATCTTCTGCAGTATAATCAGCTGAGACTCCTCCAGTCGTATAATCAACTTTTGATGAGATTGTGCCGCCTAGAGAGAACAATGAGACTGTTGGAAGCATTGTGTTTTGTTGGATAGATGGTTTTTTGTAATAAGGTTTTTTATATTTTTCAAGCAATTCTACTTTTTTGATCTTTTTCTTATCAATCCCTATATTATATCCTGTGCTTAGCTTTAAGATGATAGAATTCATATCAAGCAGCTCAGGCTCTGGGATCATGACGCCTTCGAATACACCGTCTGTGGATGTGATTTTTATCTTATCGCCTGGAGAATGATCAAGAGAATCAATCTGTTTGGTTTCACCTTCTTTATTTTTTGCCATAGCCAGAATATTATACAGGAGGTATTTAATGTTTTCTGCATCAAAACCAATAAATTATTAAACTTGCCTACATTACTATATCTAGGTGAATCATATGGCTGATGTAACTTTACAAACAATACATAAGGAACTTGTGCATATTAGAAGTGATATAGAATTTTTAAAGAATGCGATTAAGGAAGATTATGAATTAAGTGACTGGGCAAAGAAAGAGCTTGCTGAATCCAGAAAAGTGCCAGATTCAGAATTAATCAGCCACGAAAATGCCAAAAGACTGATTCTGGGAAGATGACTTACACCATAGGTTGGAACAATCAGCCTGTAAAATTTCTTAAAAAACTGCCTGTTAGTATTGCTAATAGGATTATCCATAAGATAGAAAGCATCACAGACGATCCTTTTCATTATCTTGAGCATTATGAAGGCGCTGATGTCTACAAGCTTAGAATTGGAGATTATCGAGCATTGATTGAAGTGGATTTTGCAAGCAAAATTCTAAAAGTCAGAGTCATTGGTAATAGAGGTAATATATATAATCGAAAGCTTGAGTAAATAACAACGTACAATACAAAAAAGAAATCTTTATATTCTTGCTCACTTAACTGAAACTCTATGGTAAAAACTGTATCCAACAACAAAATTAAGATTGGCTTAGTGCAAACTTCTGTTTCAGATGACATAGATGCAAACCTAGCAAAGACTGCCAAATTCATAAAAGAAGCAGCAAAAAAAGGTGCACAGATAGTCTGCTTGCAGGAATTATTTGCTACCAGATACTTTGCCCAAGTAGAGGATAAGAGATTCTTTTCGCTTGCAGAGAAGATATCTGGTAAAATCACAAATTTTCTTTCTGATTGCGCAAGAGAAAACAAGATAACTCTTATCGGTGGCTCTTTCTATGAGAAAGGAGAAGACGGGAAATATTATAATACAACACTTATCTTTGATCCTGCAGGAAAGATAATCTCCAAATACCGAAAAGTCCACATTCCTCATGACCCTAACTATTACGAGCAGTATTATTTCTCTCCAGGGAATCTTGGGTTTGTTCAAGTTCCTCTAACTATCGGAAGTAGTCAAGTTAAGATTGCTCCATTAATCTGCTATGACCAGTGGTTTCCTGAAGCAGCGAGAGCAAATGCATTAAAAGGAACACAATTGATTTTTTATCCGACAGCAATAGGCTGGTTTGATAAATTAAAAAAATACGAACCATTCTCTGCAAAAAGATGGGAAAATGCGATGAGAGGGCATGCATCAATGAATGGAATATTTGTTGCAGCGGTTAATCGCGTTGGTAAAGAAGATAAGATGCAATTCTGGGGTGGTAGCTTTATCGCAGATCCTTATGGGGAAATTGTTGCACGCGCTTCATCAACAAAAGAGCAAGTTTTAGTTGCAGAGATTGACTTGGAATTAATTGAGCATTCGCAGGAAGGCTGGGGATTCTTGAGAAACAGGAAGCCTGGGATGTATAAGGGTTTGGTGGAATAAATTGTAATATAATTGTAGGTATAATAACATTACACCTTAATTCTAAAAACAGTAAATTTTATTAACATAGCTCTTTTTGTGCTGTTTACTATGAACAAGCAAATACCAGCTAAACTGGGCTTTAGGATGCCTGCAGAATGGGAAAAGCAAGAAAGCATTTGGCTTTCATGGCCGCATAACCTAGAGACCTGGCCAACGCAGCTCAAAGAAGTTGAGAATATTTATGTGCAGTTCATCAAAGCATTATATACAGGGCAGAAAGTTAATCTGCTTGTGCATGATGGAAATATGCAGCAGAGAATTACAGGTATGTTGAAGAATAGTGTTATAGATATCTCTAAAATAACTTTTCATCAAATTAAGTACGCAGATACATGGATTCGTGATTATGGTCCAAGTTTTGTTATAAATGATAAACTAAAGAATGCTACTCAAAACCTCCATCCTAACATTTCTAAACAAGCGCTTGCAATGGTCAAATGGACATTTAACGCATGGGGAAATAAGTATGATGATCTTAAGGAAGATAATAAGGTGTTTCTTGAGCTGAATGATTCTCTTAAAATACAGATATTTAAGGCAGATATTGTGCTAGAAGGCGGTTCTATAGAAGTGAATGGTGCTGGCACTCTTTTAACCACAGAGCAATGCCTATTAAATAAAAATCGTAATCCTCATCTAAACAAAGAGGAGATTGAGCAATACCTTAAAGACTATCTTAACCTGAAAAATATCCTTTGGCTGAAAGAAGGCATTGTAGGAGATGATACTGATGGGCATATAGATGATATTGCAAGATTTGTGAATAAAAGCACTGTTGTCTGCTGTGTTGAAGATAACAAGGATGATGACAATTATTATGTCTTAAAAGAAAATTATGAATTATTGCTGAAGATGAAAGACCAGGAAGGCAGTAAGTTAAATGTTATCCAGCTTCCGATGCCTGGAAATGTATCTGTTGTTGATGAAAATGGTTCACAAGTAAGATTGCCTGCTAGCTATGCTAACTTCTATATTGGCAATGAAGTTGTTGTAGTTCCGATCTTTGGCCATAAGAACGATAACAAAGCTCTTAAGATATTGGAAAAAGTATTTCCGACTAGAAAAGTTGTTGGCATCAACTGCAAGGCTTTGGTCTATGGCTTAGGGACATTGCACTGCTGCAGCCAGCAGGAGCCTGCTGTGTGATTATTTTTCTAGACTTTTTCATCAAATTAGTATGTGCATAGCAAATATTTACGAAGCAGCTGCCGCAGTTGGCACTGGCTTTGGTGATATTATAAGTTGCTCCTCCTCTACGTTTGGTATATTAAATGTGATACTAGAAAGGCATTGCGTGTTGTGTTAGTTGAAGTGTAGTTAGATTGCATTGCCCGTCGCAACATTAGTTATGTTATTGGATTTATGCCAACTAAATAGGCGGCAGCTGCCATGCATATATTTAAATTAGAAATCTTTATATACGAAAGCAATTTACAAATAAGATTAAAATAAAAAAGGTGCAAAATCATAAATGCCTAACACTAAAAATAAAAATACTAAAAAAAAGACATATAAAAAAAGCACTTCTGCTTCTAAAAGATACCTAAAGCCAAGATGGAGCTGGCTTAGCCAGAGCAAGAAAGGCATAATGTACATAGATGGCATTTCTGTTACTGATCTTATCAATAAGTATGGCACTCCATTGTATGTTGTCGTTGAGCGTGAATTAAGGAGCAGGCTACGAAGGTTCAAAAGCTCATTCCCATATCCTAACTTAAGGCCGCAGTATGCGTGCAAATGCAACTCAAACTTAGAAATAATGAGGATTGCAAGAGAGGAAGGTTTTGAGCTCGATGCTTCTAGTGTTGGTGAGATTATTCTTGCATTATTAGCAGATTTTAAGCCGCATGAGATCACATTCACAAATTTATACAAGACAGAACAAGACATAATGTTTGCAGCTAAGGTTGGGGTACAAGCTATAACTGTTGACTCAATTGAAGAGATTAAGCGTGTAGCTGCTGTAGGCGAGAAAGTCAAGACCAAAATAAGATTGTTTATCCGTGTCAACCCGATGATTGAATTCCGCGGCTATACAACAAAGAACCACAAATATGGTATCCCTTATGGTGTTGCAAAAAAGGCAATTGACATAGCTATTGCTTCACCCAATATTGATCTGATAGGATTGCATTTTCATGGCAGCAACATGGATTATCCCAAGTCATATTATCTCGGCATGGGAAAACTCGTAAGGCTGGCAAAGTACTGCAAAGAAAAAGGCGTCACAATAAGGTTTGTTGACATGGGGGGCGGCTTTCCTGTCCAGTATAATAATGAAAATATCTATGTTCCAGAGGATATGGGCAAGATATTTGTCAGGAAATTCCTAAAGTTGCTTGATAAGTATCAGCTTGAAAAGCCAGTGCTTGTCTTTGAGCCAGGAAAGTTCATCGTTGCAAATACAGGTATAGGCCTTACCAGGGTTATCAGCAAAAAACGCTTAAAAAAACAGAAGATCCTGATCACAGACGGTTCAACTTATGCATTCTTGCCTGATGTTATTGTCGATGATAGATACTATGATGTGCTGCCTGCAAACAAGATGAACAAGAAAGGAAACCAGGTTTACAGCATAGAAGGCTGCACATGCGACGTGATTGATGAGATGGCAAGAAAAAGAAGGTTGCCTTTTTTAAGCGAAGGCGATGTGCTTGCATTTATGGATGTCGGCGCATACAGCAATGTGCTTGCATCAAATTTTAATACTCTTAAAAGAGCGCCGATGGTCATGATCAAAGAGAATGGCGCTGTCAAGATAATAAGAAGAAGAGACCGTTACAGTGAGATGTTTGCCCCTGAGCTTGATGTCCTTAAGATAGCCGGCCCAAAAGAGATGAAAAGATTTTATGACCTGTTCAGGATAAATGTTGAGAATTTCTGGAAAGGCTCGACAAAAAAAAGATAATTTCAGGATAATAATAAAAAAGATAAATAAAAGATAAAAAAATATTAACCGCAGAAAAACTTTCTGCCAACATATGTCAAGACATTTCTTTGGTCAAGATACATTATCCCTAGGCCGCCTAAAATAATCGCAATTATAGCTATCCATTTGATCGTGTTTAAAGTATAATACATCTTTCTTCTCCAGATGAGTGATTCTCTTAAAGTTCTTTCCAGCCTTTCCTGCACTTCTGTGCTGTATGCAATCTCTGTCTCTTTTCCCTTCGGATCAACGTATTTCATGGTCTCAACCTCCTATTAAACAAACTTATTAATATTCATCTTATGTGTTTTTCTGGCAGACTATGCTGCAAAATATATCCCTATATCCTTGATTATCTCAATATTATATAAACTTTTTCGGTTAAGTTTTTAAAGCATGTAGTGTAACTAATAACTTGTGATGAAAATAAGGTAAATATTAAGTTAAGAGCACAAAAGCCTGAGCAGTGGCTGACGTCGCCAATTTTGCAAACATAATCAACGTAACTTGCTAGACCTGAGCGATGTTCCATGGAGCGAAGGTCAATCCTACTAACTTTCAAATGTTTGCATGCGACGGTCGAAAGGCGGAAAAAACGATAGGTAGTATTGTTTTTTCCGACTTGAGACGAAGCCACTGCTCTGGCTTTGTAGTGGAAACTTAATACACACAAAATAAGAATATCATTTAATATGTTAGATGATTGTTATGGGGATATAAACATGATAAAAATTATAGCAGTCGGCAGGATAAAAGAAGATTATTCAAAAAGTGCGATTGCAAATTACCTTGCTAGGATAAAGCATTATGCAAAGCTGGAGATCAATGAGGTTCCTGAACAGGGGATGGAGAAAGAGGCAGATAAGATTTTGCAGCTGATAGATGGCAGGCAGTATGCAGTTTTGGAAGTTAACGGCAGGCAGCTTGATTCACCTGAATTTGCAGAGTTGATTAAGCAGAAAACAATCAATAATCAGGACATAATATTTGTCATCGGCGGCTCAGACGGCTTATCCCAAAAAGTTATCAGCCAAGCTGCACAAAAGCTATCTCTTTCAAGGATGACATTTGCCCATGGCATGTGCAGGGTGTTTTTATTGGAGCAGATATACAGGGCATTTACCATCATAAATAACCAGAAGTATCATAAATAGAAGGAGAATTAGTATGTGCATAGCCCTAGAAATGGCGTACGTCTATATTTGGTGGAATCATGTCGAACTTTTGGAGAATTGTCAATAGGGTACTTTATGAATCAGATATACTTCTTATTGTCCTAGATGCAAGGCTGATCGATGAGACCAGAAATGTTGAATTAGAGCAGAAGATATCAAAGCTGAAGAAAAAACAATTATTAGTTATAAACAAATCTGATCTGGTAAGCATACATTATCTTCGCGGAGTAAAAAGATCGAATTTTGAGCTCAGCAATTCTGTGTTCTTGTCTTGCAGAAAACATATGGGGACAGCAATTCTTCGCGAAAAGATCTTTGAGATCGCAAAAGACCTTCCGACTGCGTTAGTCAAGATTGGTGTTCTTGGCTATCCAAATACAGGCAAAAGCTCTGTGATAAATGCAATGTGCGGAAGAAAAGCAGCCAGTGTGAGCCCTGAGAGCGGACATACTCGTTCATTAAAGCTTATTAAGATGACCTCACACATCTATTTTTTTGATACTCCAGGCGTAATTCCTTTCTTGGAGAAAGATGAGGTAAAGCATGCGCTGATTGCGAGCAAAAATCCTGCAGAATTAAAGAATCCACTGATGGTAGTAGATGAATTGTTTAGATTAGCTGAGGTATACATAGAGAAATTCTACAAGATCAAGTTTGATAAGAAAGATGACGTTGAGGCAAAATTAACTAAGCTTGCAGTTAAGTTTGGGAAATTAAAGAAAGGCGGAATTCCAGATATTGAGACAATGTCACTTATTGTCATACGAGACTGGCAGACTGGGAAGATCAGTTTGATATGAAAATGGATAAAATGATTCCTTCTATGCAAATATATTAAAAAGATTTAAAAACACTTCTATAAATATCTCATTTCTTATATGCCCTCGTAGCATAGTAGCTATTGCGCCAGGTTAGTTGGTTAAGAAATCTCTTAATCTGCTTCCCGCAAAACCTTGGTATTATGCTAAACCTAAAAGGTGGAGGTCGTGGGTGCAAATCCCATCGAGGGCTTTTTTATTATATTTTTATTGAGAATATTTTTAAAGAAAATAAGGTTATTTTCAATCAAATAAGGGTGCTTAGATAATTCTGCAAGATGGCATTACGATGTGATATGGAAGGCGT
>JAGVZX010000145.1 GCA_018302185.1 Candidatus Woesearchaeota archaeon | reverse complement strand
GCAAGCACTGCAACATTATGCCGTTTTCTCAGATCTAGCTCACTCAGAGTTTTGCCGAAAAACTCTTTCTTTGCTGTAAACTCCTGTACAGTATATTCTGGAGAGATCTCTATTATGTCAAGGATGTCGCTTGAGATCAATTGGTTTGCTAACCTTATGCCTGCAGTCTTCTCTGGGTTTATGACTCTGTTTGCGCCAATTTTCTCCAATGCTTTCTCATGCAAGTCATCAACTGCTCGTGCGCAGACGTATTTTATGCCAAGCTCCTTCAGCATCAATGTAACAAGAATATTTTCCTGGATGCTATGGCCGATTGCTACAACGTTCTACTTGCTTTGCTAATGTAACAAAATCTTTGATGTTCTCTATGTTTTCTCCGTTGCTGTCTATTGCAAGCACCTGATGGCCTAATTCATTCAATGTTTTTGCAATTGAAGTCCCAAATCTTCCTAAACCTATAACTCCTATCGTCTGAACCATAGTTATAACACCTCATTAGTTAGTATTTAATCTTTTTGCTTTTTTTTAGTTCCATGTATCTATTATTTTATCTCTTATTAAGTTGTATCATTATTTGACCATTTATTTTTTATCCAACTGTCAGCTCTTCTGTCGGCAATAATACTTTTCCTCTCCTTAACTGCATGGAAAATATCAGTATGATAGTCAATATTCCTACTCTGCCTGCATACATCGTAAATGCTATCAGCAGTTTTGAGATAGGGGATAAAAATGGGGTGATGCCTGTAGATAATCCTACAGTGCCATACGCAGAGACAACTTCAAACAAAACCCTGACGAAAGCAAAGGGCTCAATCGATGAAACAATAAGCGTCATAAAAAATATGAAAGTTATGCTGATGACAAGTATAGTGACTGACTTATTGACTGCATCATACGGTATCCTTCTGTTACCTATCTCTACAGTATTTTTCCTGTTGATCATGGATTTGATATAATAGAAAATAGCTGTAGCTGTTGTTGTCTTTATTCCTCCTCCAGTACCGCCAGGAGAAGCCCCTATAAACATCAATGCGATTATAAACAAGAGAGTAGCATTTGTCAATGCTCCTGTCGCAATCGTATTAAAGCCAGCAGTTCTTGCAGTGACTGACTGGAAGTAAGAAGCCAAGATCTTGCTTGAAAAGTCCAACGGTGCAAGAGTTTTTGGATTGTCATATTCTAAAATAAAGACAAGCAATGTTCCAGAAACAATCAGAAAAATTGTAGTTGCAATAGCAATCTTTGAATGATAGCTTAATTTTGGGTCTTTGCCTCGGAATGTCTTGTACATGTTGCTTAACACTGAAAACCCTATTCCTCCAAGAATTATCAAGCTTGTAATAGTAAGAGTGATAACAGGATCGCTTACATATTCAGTAAAACTTTTGAAATTGCCCATCAGGTCAAATCCTGCATTGTTGAATGCGCTTACTGCGCTGAACACTCCATGCCATGCTGAAATTCCTATCTTCTCAAGCGTAATATTATAGTAATCGAGAGGATTTAAGAACCTCAAAAATAAAATTAGTGCGCCTACTCCTTCAAAAATGACCACAAAATAAAATACGTGCCGTGAAAGCTTAAGGATTTCCCTTATAGTCGGATTATTTAATGTCTCTTTTAGCATAATCTCCTGTTTTAAAGTAACTTTGCGCTGGAAGACAAGCAGAAAGAAAGTGAATATGGTTATATAGCCTAATCCGCCTATCTGTATCAATAGCAGGATGATTACCTGCCCAATAGGCGACCAATAAGTAGCTGTGTCTTTAACGACCAAGCCAGTGACAGCAACTGCACTTGTTGACGTGAATATTGAATCAACAGCATCTGTGCTTTGCCCAGAGCGAGAAGAAAAAGGCATTGCAAGCAAAATTGCTCCCAACAAAATAATGATAAGATAGCTCATCACTACAAGCTGGATCGGAGAAAATTCCCTCTTCAATGGGTTTATCTGCCTTAAAATATTTCCCTTCTCAAGCTGCACAATCAATGGCTTCATTAAGGTTCATCTCATCCTATTAAAAATTCATAATCCTCAATAAATCAAGAGACACTATTTAAAGCTTGCTGATTTTTGGTATGCTCTTCTCAAAAACAGAAATGTATTTAAACTAGCCATTGAAAGAATATGCAGAGTGTGAGAATCATCAGTTTTAAATATTTGCTATACTCGTAAATTTGCCGTACTAACAAGAAGATGACTATTTATGCAAACAAAGAGACCATCGGTATTTAATTACATAAAACGATTTATCGTTGGAAAAGCGCATGACCCAACAGACCCTACATTATTCCATAAGCTAACATTGATAGCTTTATTTGCATGGATAGGCTTAGGCGCAGACCCATTATCATCTTCTGCATATGGTCCAGAGGAAGCGTTCAAGGCATTAGCTGGGCATAATTATCTTGTTGTCTTTGTTGCATTGTTCATTGTTGTAACTATCTTCATCATAAGTGCAAGCTACTCTCAACTGATAGAAGTTTTCCCTTCTGGCGGCGGAGGCTATCTTGTTGCAAGCAAATTATTATCTCCGTTCTTCGGTATGGTGTCTGGTTCTGCATTATTGATAGATTATGTTCTTACGATCACTGTCTCTATAGCTGCAGGAGCAGATGCTGCATTTAGTTTTATCCCTGTAGAATATCATTATCTCAAGATTACGTTTGGCATTGGGTGCATCATGCTTCTGATCCTGCTTAATCTAAGGGGAGTAAAAGAATCTATATTAGTTCTTTTTCCGATCTTTATGGTGTTTGTCATCACACACCTATTCTTGATAGGCTATGCGTTTCTTACACATTTTGCTGATCTTCCTGGCATCGTGCAAGGCACAGGGACAGAGTTCAGCTCATCACTCTCGCAGCTGGGATTATTTGGAGTTCTCTGGCTTATCTTACATGCATACAGCATGGGCGCAGGAACATTCACTGGCATAGAAGCAGTCAGCAACGGTATGCCTATATTAAGAGAGCCAAAAGTAAAGACTGCAAAAAAGACCATCAAATACATGGCAGCATCTCTTGCATTCATGGTATTAGGCCTTATGTTCCTGTATCTTGTATATGAAGTGTCTCCTGTTGCTGGAAAGACAATGAACGCAGCTGCATTTGAGAAGATCACTTTCAGCTGGGGAACATTTGGGTATTATTTTCTTCTGGTAACACTTATCTCTGAAGCAGCTCTTTTGTTTGTTGCTGCGCAGACAGGATTTTTAGATGGCCCAAGGATACTTGGAAACATGGCATTGGATAAATGGGTGCCCGTCAGCTTTTCGACTTTAAGCGACCGTCTGGTGACAGAGAAAGGGATATTATTGATGGGAATCGCTGCAATTGCGCTTATGCTTATAAGCCAGGGTTCGATAGCTCTGCTTGTTGTTCTTTACAGCATCAACGTATTCATCACATTACATTATTTATCTTATTAAGCGTCATAATTGTCAAATTTAATGAAGGCGCATGGATAACATTGATAATTACAGGAACAGTAATTGGTTTAGTCAGCTTGATAAAACTGCATTACAAGCGTGTTGAGCAAAAGGTTGCGAAGCTGGATTTCCTTGTGAAGGAAATAGATCCTGAAAGCATGAAATGCTTTATGTTTATGCAGCACAACACTGCTCCTGTCATAGCTGTTGATAAGAATGCAAAGACAGCCGTTGTGCTTGTAAGCGGATATAATGGTGTTGGATTAGAAGCTGTCTCCTCTATATTCAAGCTCTTTGGTGATACGTTCAAGAATTTTGTATTCATCAGTGTAGGTGTAATTGATGCTGGAACATTTAAGGGGACTGCTGAAGTTATTCATCTCAACAGGCATATCAAGATTGAAACTGAAAAATATGTAAAGATTCTGAAAGGCCATGGCTATCATAGCGAATGCATGACATCGATGGGCACAGATGTTGTCGATAAGGTCAACAAGATTGCGCTATTAGTACGGCACAAATATCCAAACTCTGTGTTCTTTGGAGGGCAGGTAGTGTTTGAGAATGAGACATTCTTTACAAAGATGCTCCACAACTATACTGTATTTTCCATCGAGAGAAGATTATTCCAGCATGGCATCCCTTTCATCGCGCTGCCGATAAAGGTGTGAAGATAAATTCGGAATTCATTCCGAAAGTTTTGGCTAAGCAACATTAGTTGCAGAACTTACGAGTCATCTAAAAAATGGCTTTGTAGAAGTAACTTCATGTTTCCATAAACCACCTATCTTTTTATACTTAAGCATAATCTTACCTAAATGATGCAAATCGAATTAATTTACCTGTTGTTGGGAATATTTGGCGTTTGGCTTACTGGAGAGCTAGTTATCAACTCAAGCCAGGTCATTGCGCGTTACTTTAAGATCTCTGAGCTTTTTATAGGGTTAACAGTCCTTTCTATAGGCACAAGCCTTGCAGAGATGAGCACACACATAGTTGCAAGCTTGAAAGTACTGAAAGGCGAGGATGTTTCTGGCATTGCTGTAGGCACAAACATAGGCTCAAATCTTATACAGATCACTTTTATCCTTGGCTTGGTTGCAATGTTCATGCGCATCCATGCCACAAAAAAATTCCTCAAGAAAGATTATATGGTGATGCTGGCTTCGATCATAGGAGTCTGGCTATTGTCTCTTAACAATTATCTTAGCAGGACTGAAGGCGCAATCTTGTTTTTTGCATATATCTATTACCTATATACCCTGAGCAAGGATGAGCATATAGTAGGAAAGATAGAAAATAATAATCACGGAAAAAAGCCATTTGCATCTACCCTAATATTGTTAGCAGGCTTATTTGGATTGCTGTATTCAGCAGAAATTGTCGTCAGGAATGGAGAGTTCTTGGCAGCGATCTGGAACGTTAAGGATACGTTGATAGGGACATTGTTAGTAGGAGTCGGAACTGCGTTGCCAGAGCTTACCACATCAATAATTGCAATAAGAAAAAGATCTGTTGGCATGTCAATGGGTGTTTTGGTTGGAAGCAATATCACAAATCCTTTGATGATGCTTGGATTAGGTGCTATGATATCTGGATATACTGTCAGCAATGACATCATCTGGTTTGACATTCCTTATTGGTTTGCAGTATCGTTGCTTGCGCTATTCTTTTTCTGGAAAGACAGAAAGTTTAAGAGAATGCATGCAGTAACGCTGATGTTGAGCTATGTAGCATATGTTGCGATAAGGATATATTATTTTAGGTAATATTTACTTATAACACCTTGTTTTATTTTTTTATACGGACCTTAATAAAATCTAGCTCTCCCTTAATCAAATTGCCTTTAATAATGTTTCTGACAAATCCAGAGCCAAGCTTTGCCAATTCTTCCTTATCTTTGCAGATAAATAATTGGATGTCTCTATGCAGCTTTAGCTCATATTCAGCAATCTTATCCAATAACATTTAAAATAACAAGTTAATTTCTATATAAGAGAATAAAAAAGGGGCAATAGTTAATTTAACTAAATAGTATTAAAAATAAACCATTTTTTAATATTACCAAAATGTCAGAACCCCCTAGAAGCTACAAGCTCCTTGAAGAGTTATGCAGAGCACAAGACAGATATGCTTTTATTACGCAACGTCTTGCAAGAGCAGGGATAGAATCATTTAACTTAAATCAGGGAGATGCCAGGAACACAGTGTGCAGGTTTTATAGGGATGAAAAGCCAAGGACAAGGTACATAAAATTTCTAGCTGCGCATTATGATACTGTGCCGGGAGCAGTAGGCGCAAATGATAATCTTGCAAGTGTAGCTCAGCTCCTTTATCTTGCAGAAAAATTAAGGCAGCAGAGGTATCAGGGTGATCTGGCTATCGCTTTCCTTGATAAGGAAGAACTGATGGGGCAGACAAAAGAGGGGCATGGATTAAAGGACTCTGGTGGGTATAAATTAGGAGACCTTTTCAGAAAGCGTGGCATAAACACTGGATTG
>JAGVZX010000144.1 GCA_018302185.1 Candidatus Woesearchaeota archaeon | reverse complement strand
GACTTGCTCACAAAAGCGCTTTTGTCTTTTATTGTCAGAAGGCTTTTCATCATTGCAAGCATGTAATTTCGCAAATTGGCATCAAAAAGCTCAAGCTCTGCACCCTCTTCCAGCTTCATCCCGGAAATCAGCTCAAGATTCTGCTGCGATATCTGGCTCCCGTAAACCAGGTCATAAACCTGCATCAGGATTTTTCCGTCATTTGAATCAGCAACAAGCAGCTCGCCTATCTCTATGCTTTCCCCGCTTTTCTGCCTTGCAATTATTCTTCCGAACTCGCCAGAAATAACCTGCCCTTTAATCACATTGCCACCCAAAAGTAAAGAATAAAAACTGGATATATAAAAGTTTGGTATGGGATTTAGGTAACAATCCCTGTTTCTTTTTTGTCGCATGCCCACTTGCCGGATGTTTCATTTGCTGTCCCATGGACGCAGACATCCCCTACTTCGCCGACAATTCCAAGTTCACTCCCAACATAAGTCTCATAAACATCCCTGCTTACAGGAATCTGCCCTGTTTCATCCTTTATTGCAAAAAATGCGTATTTTCCGTATTTTGTGGATACTGAAGACCGGATTACAGGCGTGCCTTCCACCATTACTGCCTTATTCCTGTAATCATCAGGATTTTTCAGTATATGGGAAGCAGGCACAGGCTTCACATGAGGTATCGAATAGTAAAAGAAGCCAATGAATGCCGATAAAACAACCGCGGCAATAACCCAGCTTATTATGTTCTTTTTCATTCTTGCAGGCACCAAATCAAAAATATAAGTTAACCCTCTTTTGGCGGCAAAATGCTTCTTTTTCTAACAAACATATAGACAACGGCTACTGAAACCAATGTTGAAAAAACCATTATTAATAATTGGGTATGCCACTCTACGTGCTCTCCTACTGGCGTGCCGAATACTGTGGCGATTGTATTTGGAACAATGAATGCAGTGCCTATAACAGCCATCCATACCGCCAAAAGCGAAAGCCTGTTGTTTAAGATGGTTAACTGGTTATTGTAAATGCTCTGCAGCACCTCCAATCCGGATGCCAAAACTGAGGACATCTGCTCGCTGATGGATATCTGCCTTGTCAGGTCATTGCTCAGCATGCTGACTTTTTGCAGTATTGTCGGGTCGTCTGTTATCAGCTCGGCATCGCCATACCTTAAGTAGTGTATGACTTCCAGGCTTGCCCATAATGCCTCAAGATATGATATTAATGCATGCTTCATCTTGTATATATCCTTCCCTAATTGCTGCCTGAAGCCTGTTGTTTCTATAAGGTATCTGCTTATGCTCTCGCCCTGCTCCTGTATGGATCTTATGCCGTCGAAATTCCTTTCATTGTTTTCGTCAAGAATCCTTATCAAAATCAGAGACAGCTTGTCAATATCCTCTAAATTTTTGGGGATTTTTTTGAATGAGGCTACAGCATACCTGGCAAACTTCACAAGCCTTGTGACATGCTCCCCATGCAGAGTGACGATTATGTTCTGCCTTATCAATATCACAAGCTTGTTTATTTCAACATCAAGATCTGTGACCCTGACTGCAGGCAGCAGCAATCCAAGCTCAGATGTCTGGTCGCTATACCCGGAAAATTTCTGTACAATAAGCTCGTCCACTATTAAATGGTTAAATCCCAGCACAGACGCAATTTTGCTTCCTTCCCCCTTCAGGTCGCCAACCTGGACATTAATCCATGCAAAATCGGCATTCTTTATCGTCTGCAAAAACTCTTCCGCTTTTCCCTCAATTTTTACAGTGCTGCCGTTTTTCAGCATTGCAACACAAAAAGTGGGGCTTGCGCCATTATTGGCTGGCTGGATTGAGGAAGATGCCGGTTTCTGTTCTGCAGTCATTTTACCTCCATCCTTACTATCTGCTCTATCTCGTCTTTTGAAACTGCGCAGCCGTTCAGCTTTACGCCCCACAGCACGCCTTCAAGCAGGTCCTTTCTTGCGTCAGCCATTTTTGTTATGTAACTGTTCAGCAATCCCTGCTCATAGGCTATTGTCACAAGCTCTATTGAGCGTATTGCCTTTATGTCCTTTATAGTGTTGTTGAATTCTTTTAAATTGTTTTCGTTTACGCTTATTGATGTGTGAAGAGTCTTTTTTAGAATCTCGACAATCATCCTGGGGTTTTCTATCAAAAATCTGGTGGTTTTCTCGTCAATGACAATAGCATCGGAATTTATGTTTACGGCAGCGGCAATGACTGATATTTCCGCGAAGTGCACGATTTTCATGTAATTGCCGTAAGCCCCGAAAATCTCATTTGCCGTGTTCAGCAGCCTTGGAGTATTTTCTCTTATAAAGACGTTGTCTATGATTTCCAGCACGCCTTTTTCTATCAGGCTTTCAACCTGTATCGCCTCGAACTTGAATTTTTTCGTCTCCAATGGCCTGTCAACAACCTCTTTCCTTACAGCTTCTGTAATGTAGAATTTCCCGTTGAATTTCTTCTTTAAAGGCTCAAGAATCCACAAAAGATTGTTTGTCGCCAGGCTTATTATCGGGCCGGCATCAAAAATCAGTGATTTCATGAGAACATGCCCCTTGCAGTCTTCAGCCTTTTTGCGACATTTACAGGCTCGCTGAATTGGTCTATCAAAGTTGTTTTGCCGAAATAATGCATGAGCTCCCACTGAGAAATGCCAAGCACTTCTGATGCCCTTGCAATCGAAATGCCGTGCTCGCAAAGCTTGCATCCCTTTTTTATCTGCGCCTGGTTGATGACTTCATGTATGTACAGCTTCAGCTTCTCGTCTATTGTCCTTATAAAATTGAATATGCTTTTTATGGATTTTCTAAAATCTTCGTCATTGTTGTCTTTTAGATTTGAAATGCACGAGTTCAGCATGCCTGCAAGCTTCCCGTAATCCAAGTCCCTCTGCTTCCTCTCCATTATTTTTGACAAAGAATAGATAAGTATTGCGACAGAAACAGAATCCTCATCCTGAAAGATGCTTGCATTGTGTATGACGTGGTTGCTGAGCTCTTTTATCTGGATGATATCGCTTTCTTCCTTGACTTTTAAAAGATCTATCAAGTCATTCAACACATCAGTTAGGTCTTTCTTTATTATGTCATGCATTAGGGAAAATTTGGCTTATTGGTTAATAAAGGTTTCTGTCAGGCTGTTCATGAGTCCAAAAGCTTCTTGACATTTTTCTTTGCTTCTTCCTTTTTGTAAAGAATCACGATGCATGGCCCTTTCATGATGGCCAATTCATGCTCTGACTTTGGCTTTTCAAAATGAAAGCCGAAATCCTCCAGTTTCTTCAAGTCCTCAAGTGTGTGGCTTTTTTGCTTTTGCTCTTCTTTTAAAAATTGCGTAAAGTCAGACAGGCTTTTCTGGAATTTCTTGTTTACTAATTCTTTATAAGGAAACCAGCTTTTCCTGAATATTTCAGGATAATTCTCAAAATTATTTTTCAGGAATTCAACTGTTTTCGGGTCGCTCAGGTAGCCAGAGCCAAAATCTGCGCCTATCTCTTTTTTTAATAACTCTATTTCTTTGTCACCAGTGACTTTTGCGATGATTGATGCGGCAGCAACCAAGGGGTAGCGCTCTGCATTATGCTCGAGAACAAGCTCAATCTTTTTGTTTTTCAATAATCTCTTGAGATAAATCCTGTAGGAATCTATATTGTTGCTGGGGCAGTCTATGATTGCCTTGTCCGGGCTGAACTCATTCAGTATTTCAGCCTGCTTGTGCGCTTCCAGCTTGTTCAGATTCAAGCCGTCATGCCCGTGGACTGCCTTGTCGATTTCTTTCGGCTGAAGAATGAAAACTAGGTAATGTTTTAAAACAGGCAGGAGCTTCGGGTACAAATGCCCGCGCTCTTCGGCAGTCATCAATTTTGAGTCCCTTGGCTTGAGAGAAATCAGTTTATGCATATCCTCTTCTTCAATCAAAGCGCCGCACATAACCATTGGGCCGATAACAGGCCCTCTTCTCGCTTCATCTATGCCGCAGATTAACATTGATGCACCTTTTTTGAATGTTAATGATAGAAAAAGGGCAGAAGCTTTTAAATTTTTGTGAATTCTGGATTAATGAGGCAAAGCAGGAGCATATTGCGGAGAAGGGATGCCCCCCATTGCCATATTGACAATGCTTCTTAAGTCTGCCATATATTGATTGGTAGTGGTATAGTTTGGTCTGATTATCCCACCTCCTTCCTGGAACCTTAAGGCTTTTTCAGGAAGGTTATCCATTACATCTAGTGACAAAATTACTACACCCCCTAACCTTTTTTTCTTCTTAAAACAAGCCTGTATTGCTTTTTCAATGCGCATTAACCCTTCACCAAAGAATTCTTCTAAAGTTCTCTCTTTATTTGCCAGATTAAAAGCAAAAAATGACACTACTTCCTCTGCCCTGAGTATGGCATCAAGAAAGGCATAATCATAAAGTTGACCATTTCTTAATTCTTGAACTTTTGTCCTGCCTCCCCCATCAAAGGTATAGGAAAATGAGCCAGTGAGCGGTCTTTTTATTGGACTCAAATCAACTTTACCATTAAGAGGTTCAACAGCCATTAGTACCCTACAATGGGGGTCAATTTCTCTTAGATAAGTAACAATCTGTTCAGAACCTTGTTGATAGTTATTCTCTTCCCGCCATCGTTCTATCCTAAGCGCAAGCCCTTCTTCGTCAGGGCGTAAATCTTTCAGCCTATCCGCAATTTCCACCAAAGTTGAATTGCTTTGAAATCTTTGCCTGTTCATTTTTCCTAATGTGGATGTCCATTCCGTGACGCCTGCTCCAATTTCGCTATTTTTTCTTTCAATCCATCAATCCGACTCTGGTAATCTGGAACAGCGTCATATTGGGGTGCAGAAACTCCCATATTAAAATCAGCTTCGCGATGTGCTCTTGTTTGAGCCCCCCTTATTGCAACATGATAAGCCTCTATTTCATGCCGCCAAGCTGATAATAACAATTCATCAAATTTTGGTGGGGCCATGTACCTATATTGTGTTAAAATATGTTCTAACCTCTGAAGTTCTACAAGAGGTTGCGCATGGAACTCCTTTTTAATTGCGTGTGCTACTTCTTGGAATCTTCCATTAACATAATTAATAATATTAGCTCCATCAACCTCTTCGTTACCCTTTATCACAATTCCATGCATTTTTTCTTCACCTTTGTCAGTTTTTTATAGAGAAATCTGATGTTCCCGTTGTTTTTGTTGAGAACATCAGAAATTTTTAAGCAGCAATCGCAATGACCACTATCAGAATCAGGATACTCAGAATAACATTCCCGTTTATGCCGGTCATAAGTGTATAGTTTTGGTAAGTGGTATATAAATCTTGCGGGAAGAAGGCTCTGTTCAATGATG
>JAGVZX010000027.1 GCA_018302185.1 Candidatus Woesearchaeota archaeon | reverse complement strand
TGTTCTTCTGCATCACCTATTAGTTTGGCTATCTTACCTATCTGGCTGTTCATGCCTGTTGATGTGACAATTGCTTTTCCTCTGCCTTTTGTAACAACAGTGCCTGCAAACAACATATTTTTCTGATCGCCTAATGCAGAGCCTTCTTTAACCACACACTCTGATTTTTCAACAGGTGTGCTTTCTCCGGTCAATGCTGCTTCCTGTGTCTCTAAGCTAATAACTTCAATTATTCTAGAGTCTGCGTTTATCTTATCGCCTTCCTCAATTATCAGAACATCTCCAGGAACTAACTCAGAAGCATCTACCTCAACTTCCTTTCCATCTCTCAATACTTTTGCTTTTATCGAGCCTAATTTTTTCAATGCCTCGATAGCTTTTCCTGCACGGTATTCCTGCACAAACCCAAGGACTGCATTCAGGATAAGTATTGCGCCTATGACAGCAGAATCTAAATATTCACCAAGGAAAAGCGAGATCAAAACTGCAACCAATAAGATACCAACTACAAAACTTTTGAACTGGGCAATAAAGATCTCAAGAGGAGAGATTGCTTTCTTTGCCTTCAAGATGTTCAAACCGTATTTTTGCTGCCTTGTCAATGACTCTGCACTAGTTAAGCCATTAGCTGTGACACTTAATTCAGCAAATACATCATTGAGTTTCTTGAAGTACATCTTACCTGTTCACCTCTCTTTTTTACATCCCTCTAAATCAGCTCGCAATTACTGTTACAAATCGCCAAGTTAAAATACAATGAATAAATAAAAATTAGTTTCAGCTTGAAAATATCAGCTTAGTCCTATTTTCAACTTTAACTTCTTCAACATCTATCACTGTTGTTGTTTTCTTCTGCTCAAAATCCTGGACTGCCTTAACATAATCTTCCCAATCCAAATATTTTGGCTTAAACATATTCACTATCCACTCCATGCTTTCCACCTCGTTTTTTATTTTAATTTTATTTTCATATTTTTTATTTTAAATATCTATTTTTAACCCATCAAATTTTTTACTTATGGTTAATCTATTATTTTATATGCTTTTTATGAATATAAAAAACCAGTAACCGAACGCCAATCCAGCTACTGGCAAGCCAATTTCGCTAGTTTTTTTTCGCCAAAAAAACCAAAAAAATATGAAGCTTGGCACACGCATGCCAAGCAAATTTTAACACCTCTTTTTTAAAATCTAAGTTATGCAGCTAAGCTGCCTCTTCTACACTATCTCTTTTAACTTACCTCTTCTTCCCTGATCTAGGAACATCATTATTAGGAGCATCTGCACTAGCAGCTGATTTACCTGAATCTAATTTATCATCTGCAGTTTTATCTTCCTCAAACTCAATATACCATTTTGATTTCTGGTTGTCAAACTTAAACAGGACATTTTGCTTCTTTGATTTGTCTAAAGCAAACAGAAGTGGCATAGGGATTGTAGTCTCAAAGCTAGAGCCTCTTTTATAGAGCTTTCTTTTGATTTCAGTTGTCAAATTGCTGCACCTATTGTTACGCTACTCAAACACCTAAATTTCAATTACTATCAAATTAGATATACTTATTTTTCTATTACTTTTAATACAAGTTTAAAGATATATAAATTTACTTATATTTAAAGGTTTCTATTATAAATTTTGATTTTACTTACCAAATTATTTCTTAGTTTATTTTCGTAAATAATACTTATTTTATGATTAATTATAATACTAATTAATATACTTATATTTAAAGGTTTCTGCTTTGCAAAACAAAAAACAAGATGAGAAGATGAACCCATAGGTTATATCTGATTAACAACTTAACACTGCAGAGAATAATCACACAAGATGCAATTTTGTCGTCTAATTTAAAAAGAAAAGCAAAATTAATTGAGATAAAATGGCTAAATCTTCAGGCAAAGCTGATGAACTTGCAGCACTGGTCAAGCAGTTGATAAAGCATAATCCGCACCATAATACTTTCCAACCAATGGATGAAGTTGACTTGTTGGTGCATCTGCAGTTTAGAGAACATACATTTGATTTTTACTCAAAGCCTAGAGGAGTAAGCCAGTTAAATCCTTGCCAGCCGGTTATTACGATATCACAATCATTGGATGATGACTATAGAAGACAGATGTTTATAGATGGGAGGATACCATTTACACAGATAGTGCCTGACGAGAAACAGCGCAGAAAGATTATTGAGTTGTTAAAGCAACTAGGACCGCTTGATCTTGAAACTAGAACAAGATTCATGTCGCCGCTCATAATAACCCCGAGAGATAATTCATTTTGGGATCATTGGGAAGCTGCTCACCAATATGCAGTTGGCATTAGAAGAGAGCATGATACTGATTACGGAAATCCAATACCATTAGGCCTAGATGAGACACGTGAACAGCTTCATAAAGTAGCTGTTATAGAAGCCTCATCATATCTTCAGTCAAAAAAATTTAAGGGTGATGCAAGAATTTTAGATTTAGGCTGCCATGATGGAAGTTTAATAAGAAAATTGGAAGAATTGTTAAGAGCATGCAATAAGTCCTGCAAAGTTTATGGGATTGACTGCAATGAGAGAAATATAGAAAATGCCAGACAACAAGCAATTACAGGAGAGGTTTACCTTGATGAGATCGATAACCTAGACAGATATTTTAAGGATAATTCTTTAGATTATGCAGCTGCAACAGGCGTGTTCAGTACTGGAGTGATGACATATACAGCTGCCAAAGAATTGCTTTCAAGAGTTTATAGAAAACTCAAAGTAGGAGGAAGGTTATTCATTGCAACTTATTCTTTTTCTTGGTTTGACAAGTCAGATTTTGAGAGGTTAGGATTTAATGTGTTGAGAACATGTAATCCACAGATACTTTACGGCCCAAAAGAGCCAAAATCCTATTATGTCCTTGAAAAGACAGAAGGGACAGGCAAACTGCCTGCTATGAACAGGATGGTCGAGGAGATATTGCTTAGAGCAAATCTTTACCATAGACTTAATTTGACAGTAAATGATATTTGAACAAAATAGGTCGTAGATAAGAAGATCTATTGGAATATAATACCGCCAACTACCTTAAGTACATTCTGTATATACATTAGTTTTTAATAGCAAATCGTCTTCTATATCTCTGTGGGTAGAAAAAAGAAAACATATCGTTAAGTCAGTATCGTTAAGTCAAACTGCAGTAATACAGTTTGTGTTATGCTGATAGAAAGGCAATAACCCTGCTGAGAAAAACTGCAGAAAGAAGTGTTCACAAACAAAGCAAAAAAAAAACGGACTAAAATCAGCCAGACGCAGCTGGTTGGATAAGAACATTAAGTCAATGACAAATGCTTCATCGATTGCATGCAAAAGCTATTCACAGATAGCCGCATTACAGATAGAGTATCCAAAAAAAGACAGACAGAAATTGACCAAATGTCCGAGTCAAAAGAGAAAAAATAAGTCAAATGAGAGAAGATAAGCAAGGAACAACATTAGAGAATACAGTAAAAAAAGCAGTTACAACGTAATGTAGTACAAGTAATTGCACAAAATCAGATAAGAAACAGAAAGCACAAATAGAAACAACGGAGATGATCAACATGGAAATCGCAATGGCAACATTACAGCTGTCATTAGTAGCTGGCATAGTAGGAATACTAGCTTACAGGTTTATCGATGTCTTCAGGACAAAGAAACAGGAAGCGTATTGAGATGATAATGAATAGTTTTTTGTTTATCAGAATTGTATTTTTTATTATAGATAGAGACATAGGTTAGATAAAAGAATATACTAAAAAAATATTAAAACAATAAGAAAAAAACATAATATAAAAACACAAAAGAATTTTCTTGCTTACTGGTTCTCAGTCAAGCCTTTTCTTGCCCTGATGTTCTTGATGGATTTCTCCTGTTGCTCGAACGGCATTTTCTCAAACATCTGGTCGATAAGGAAACTGACTCCTCTTCCTTCAGTTGCGCTTCTTAGCTCTGAGCTCCAGCCGAACATTTCAGCAACAGGAAGCTTGGCTTTTACTATAGTAAGGTATCCCTGCTGGTTCATCTCTAAAAGCTGTCCTCGTTTATTACCAATAAGTTTTGAAAGCTCCCCCATGTATTCCATGGGCGCTTCAAGCTGCTGGATCTGCAATGGCTCGTAAAGCATTGGGCCTGCTGTCCTGATAGCATCTCTTATGCCATCCCTGATTGCAGGATAGACTTGAGCAGGTCCTCTGTGGATAGCGTCTTCATGTAGCTTCATATCGATCAATCTGACTTTGACATTGATGCATGGCTCTCTTGCTAATGGCCCTGAGGTCATGACATCTTCAAACATATCAAGGATCATTTCCATGACTTCCTGCGCATGAACCTGTCCACGTGTTTCATCGATAAAGATATTGCTCTTAAATATCTCCTTGACTTTTGGAGAGATTTTACTGTCCATGCCGCATTCTGAGAATGCATCTCTGATGTTTATATCAAGCTTTTTTATCCTTGTCTCAGGGATTTTTCCTGATTTGATAGCTTCCTGGATAGGCTCTTCCAATGGCTCAACTATAAAATAGAATTTGTTGTGCTTATTTGGAGACTTTCCTTCTGCCTCCTGTGAAACTTTTGTGATTGCCTCTCTGAAAACAACAATTGGAGGAGAGGTCCTTAAGTCAACGCCTTTCTCTGTCTTGATTCTATTTTCAATAATCTCTAGATGAAGCTCTCCCATGCCATGCATCAGATGCTCTCCTGTCTCTTCATTAATCTCTATCTTGATGCTAGGATCTTCTTTTCCGACCATCTTCAGGACTTCGATCAATTTAGGCAAGTCTGATGGTTTGGTTGCCTCTATAGCTTTACTGATAACAGGCTCAAAGATATGAGTAATTTCCTCAAATGGCGTTGTTTGAGTAGAGGTTATAGTTTCTCCTGCTCTTGACTTGACTCCAGCAATTCCGATTATATTTCCTGCAGATGCTTCAAGAATAATCTCTCTCTTAGCACCATTGTAAACAAACACCTGCTGTATCTTGGAATTTTGTTTTGCCCTGTTCAGATAGACATCAGTGCCTTTTTTTATGGTGCCTGAAAATAATCTTCCTGCAGAAATCTCTCCCGCCTGAGGATCAATGACTATTTTAGTTATGACAAAAAACAATGCGCCGTTAGGATCGCATTTCATCAAAGATTTGCCTTCTTCTGTCTCAATATCTCCTTTCCATATTTTAGGTATCCTATAAGCTTGAGCTTGCGCAGGATTAGGATGATGCTTGATGCTCATATCCAATACAACTTTATGCAAAGGAGCTTTTCTTGATAGTTCCTTAACTTTTTCTGGATCAGCTGAAGTATATGCATCGATTACATCTTTAAATGAGATTCCTGTCTTTTTCATGTATGGAACAGTAAGCGCCCATTTATGGAATGCACTTCCAAATGCTACACTTCCATCTGCAACATTGACCTGCCACTTGTCTCCAAATTCCTTTTCAGCAATATGCCTGATAAGCTTATTGACATGTGTAATTATGCCGACAAATCTTTCCTGCATCGCTTCTGGAGTAAGCTGAAGCTCTTTGATCAGACGGTCAACTTTATTAATAAAAAGAAGCGGCTTAACTCTCTCTCTTAATGCTTGCCTCAATACAGTCTCTGTCTGCGGCATTATGCCTTCAGATGCGCAGCATAAAACGATAGTGCCATCAATTGCCCTCATCGCTCTTGTAACGTCTCCTCCAAAATCAACATGCCCTGGAGTATCGATCAGATTGATAAGAAATTCTTTGCCGTCACATTCATGCACCATTGAAACGTTAGCTGCATCTATGGTAATTCCTCTTTGCATCTCATCTTCATGAAAATCTAAGACACATGCTTTTCCTGCAAGGTCTTCTGACATCATGCCTGCGCCAAATAATAAGTTGTCTGAGAAAGTAGTCTTACCGTGATCAATATGCGCAGAAGTGCAGATATTTCTGATCTGCTCTTGATTCTTCATAATTCTCTGAACCTTGTCAACCATCTTCTCTGCCATAAACTTTAGTTTCACTAAAGTTTAATCAAACCATCGTAGTGTCTCGCTTCGCTCGACATTACAACACTTACGATTAAACTTTTTGAATCCTCCTCCGTTTGTTGTTTTATTAGATTAATAATGTATTAATGTTATAGTGGAATAATAATTATAATTTAATTAGTTACAACGTATGTTTCTCATGAACTGATTTATATTCAAACAATTCTGAATCATTGAACCATAATGGGACTTCATACTCTGCATCGTTCTTATCACCAGATGCATGTATCAGGTTTTTGATTGCAATGCCTTTCTTGTCTGCATAAGCATAACTGTGGTGTGAGTAATCTCCTCTTATTGTGCCTGCTGCTGCAGATTTTGGCTCTGTTGCGCCAACAATCTTTCTAACAAGTTCAACTGCTGAAATGCCCTCGACACATAAAGCAAAAACTGGACCAGAGGTCATGAAATCTTCCAAGCTTTTATAAAATGCCTTGGTAACATGAGCTTTGTAATGCTTTTTCGCAAAATCCTTTGTCATCTGCACCATCTTCAATCCAACAATCTTTAATCCTGTTCTTTCTATCCTTGTTATTATCTCTCCAGAAATCTGCCTTTCAACGCCATCTGGCTTCACTAATACAAGGGTTCTTTCGATCAAAGGATCCTTTGAAGTTTTTTGGGTCATTTTAATGTTAACTTTCAGTTGTTGTTTCTTTAGTTAAGCTATTGTTTCAAATGATAAAAGAGATAAAAAAATTATACTTCCTTGACTTTCCTGTTCTTCATGTATCTTTTTGTCCACTTTGTTGCGATAGCTTTTCTTCCCAGCTTGTTCTGGTTCTTCTCGCATTTTGATGCGCAAAAATAAGATACCTTGCCGTCTAGGTGCACAAACATCTTGCCTGTGCCTAGCCTGATTTCATTTCCACAAAAAGTGCATTTAACCATTGTCGTCACCTTAATAATTTAAAATATTAATCGATAATTATAAAATAAAATTAATCAATTCTCTCCTCTGCTTTTCTTATTTAAAGGACGAGCTTCCATCTCTGTCTCTCTTAACATCAGTATGTCGCCTACTCTTACAGGACCTTTGACATTTCTTCTTAGGATTTTTGTTTGGTCTCTTCCTGCCAAAATCTTGACTCTTACTTGGATAGCTTCTCCTCTTGTGCCTGTCCTTCCGATAACTTCTTCGACACTTGCAGGAAATGCTCTTGTAAAACTTACTCCAGCTGAAGATTTTTTTGAGTCATCAGCTTGCTGAGGTCTTCCACGCTGCTGCCCTTGCTGATTCTGCTGACCTTGCTGACCTTGCGGCAAAGGTTTTGCTGAAGTGATTCCTGCTGTAGGATCAACTTTCTCCTTTTTAACCATTTTTTTGATTGCTGCCATTTTTGATCACACCATAGATTTAATCTGATTTATCTCCTTAAGTCATCATTCAATTCCTTAAGAAGTTTCTTTGCGTCTCCTTCATTGACAATCGCTACTGCTACAGTTGGAACATTCAAGCCAGAAGCTGAGCCTAGCTCTTCCCTTGTAGGAACTTCTACTGCAAGAATATTCTTCTCTTCACATAACAATGGAAGGTGCATAACTATCTCCTTTGGATTTACATCTTTAGCTACTACAACCAGCTTTGCTTCTCCTCGCTCAACTGCTTTTGTAACTTCATTTGTGCCTTTTCTAAGCTTTCCTGTAGCTTTAACTACACCTAATGCTTCAAAAACCCTGTCAGCATCTTCTTTTGAAAGTTCCTTTAGTGCCATAACCTTTTGCTTCGCAAAAGCTTAACCAAACCATCGTAATGTCTCGCTTTGCTCGACATTACAACACGTTAGTTACTTTGCGAACCCTCCGTTTGTTGTTTATCTGTTTATTTCCTATTGATTAATTGGGTAGCATGCAGAATATCTACCTCATTCAAATCACTGCCGTCGATAGCCCTCGACAGCAACAATTCTCATCACTCATAGGTATTTGTTTATAATTTGAAAAATAGAACGGTGGTATATAAAGGTTTTTGTTTTTTAGGATTTTTTGAAATTAAAATTAGTAAAAGAAAAATTATCCAGCTGTCGGCTTAACCAATTCTTTTATCAGCCTAGGCTTAGTGCCCAAATCATAATTCTCGCTTACATGGATATATTCCCTAATCTTTTCAGGACTGCCTTTTTTTCCGTCATTGACAACTACTGCAATAAGTTCTCCTTTTCTCACTGGTTGCCCAAGCCTTGCTGCTGTAATAAGTCCAACATAAGGATTTACAGAATCTCCTTGCTTATATCTGCCAGCGCCTAATGCACGGATCTCTTCTCCTATGCTAGTTAACTGAAATCCTGAAACCATGCCATCTCTTTCTGCACGGATTTCAGTAAAGTATAGCTTATCTTCAGGAGATAAGACTTGGTTAATTCTTTCATATTCTCCAGCCTGTGCTAAAGTTAAGATAGAGGTAGGGTGCAGAAGCCTAGCAAGTTTTCGGACACTAGCTAGATCCCCATGCTGCTGCCTGACCATTTTTAAGAAAGTATCATAAGCTGCACCGCTAGTAATAGTTTCATGCAATCTGACTCTTGTATTTTCTTCAGCAAATCCTGCCAATTCCACCATCTTTTCTGCTAATGTATAAACTACCTTCATAAAATCAGAATCTTGATGCAAGCCACGCAAATATTCCAATGCTTCCAATACTTCAAGCTTATTGCCTGCATACATCCCAAGCGGCTGATTCATGTCAGTAATAAATCCGTTTACATTCAATCCATTGCCTCTGCCGACATTACACATTAACTGCGCAAATAATTTAGCATCTTCAAACTTAGATTTAAATGCCCCATTGCCAGTTTTAGTATCCATAACTAAAACTTTTGTGCCTTCAGCGATTTTCTTGCTTAGGATGCTTCCAACAATCAAGCCAGAGTCAGAAACACAGTTTGTAAGATCTCTTAAAGCGTACATTTTTCCATCTGCAGGCACTATACTTGGCATCGGTGCAAAGATTGCAACTCTTGTTTCAAGCATTGCTGCCCTAATTTCATCTTCACTTAAGTCAACTCTAAATCCTGGAATCGATTCAAGCTTGTCTAATGTGCCGCCAGTATGGCCTAAGCCGCGTCCAGACATCATTGGAACAATTATTTGTGGATAAGCAGCTGCAACCAAAGGCGCAAGAACCAAGCTAACACCATCTGAAATTCCTCCAGTACTGTGCTTGTCAACTGCAACATAACCTTGCTCTGTTAACTCAGAAAAATCAAGCCTGTCGCCAGAATCAGTCATGGCTCTGGTTAATGACACTATCTCAGATGTAGCCATGCCTTTTACCATGATCATTGCAAGAACAGCTGCCATCTCTTCATTAGTTATCTGGTTGGCTACATACTTATGCACCAGATCAGCCACGCTTCTACCTGTCCATTCATTGCCATCACGTTTCTCTCTTAACATGCTGCCTACTGAAGACCCCATGTCAGAAGGAGATCTCAGAAAACCTTCATATCCTGTTCTTTTTACAACACTGCTTCTAAATGCAGAGCAATCATCGTCAGTCATCAAACCATAAACAGTGCCTAATATTGCAGCAATATGAAATCCTTCAAGATTAGGATTATCAACTAGATCATCAAGATTTAAATTGCCTCCTCTGGTATCCTGGATCAGTTGTGGACCTTGTTTTTTATCCATATTAGGTGTTGATTACGTCGGTTATTTTAAAATTTATCGGCAATTCTTTAAACTAAAGAATAAATCAGAGAATAAGATATCAGCTCTTCTTCCAGTCCTCGATCGCATTCAAGAGATCCAGCTCTGTAAACTCAGGAAAGTTCTTGCCTGTGAAATAGATGTGTGAGAAGCTGCTGTCCCAGAGCATGAATGCATTCAGGCTTTTGCCGCGTCCATTCTTTATGATTATATCAGGAGGCAGAAAGTTTGAAGAGTATAGGCTTTCTTTGATCGTTGATTTGGTTATGAGCTCAGGATCAAGCTTATCTGCTTTTACCTTTCTTGCAATTAATCTGCATGCATCGACAAGCTCTTCCTGCCCATTATAGTTGATGCAAAAATTCAGGAAGAAATTGTCATAATCCTTTGTCTCGTCTATCACATTCCTGATCGTTTCAGTTGCCTCTGAAGGAAGATCAAACCATTTGCCTAAGATAGAGATCTTTATCTGATTCTGATGTATCTTGTCAGAGTGTGCAAGCCTGTCAAGTGATTCCTGGATGACTTTCATCAGAACATCAAATTCCTCTGGATTCTGCTTTAAGCTCTGTTTTTTCTCTGCAAGAATATAGAGAGTGAGAATCCTTAGTTTGTGCTTAAGCTGGATATCGATTATCTGGTCTATCATCTCAAATCCCTTCCTGAAGCTTTGCTCTGCAGTTAGCTTATTTTGCAGTCTCCATGTTTCTAAGCCATGTGTAGAGATGCCTACATGAAACAATAGGATCTTTGAGAGAGGCTTTTTTTCAAGCTCTTTCTTCTTCAATAATTCCTTTTTTCCAAGGCCGATGGTTTTTTCGAACATTTTAAGTTATAAGTTGTATCTTGCCGTATTTGTCAATAGTAATTACACTTCTTTACAATAGTAAATTTATTACATACAATAATCACTAAAATTTATAAAGTTTGTCGTAAATAGGTTAATTTAGGAGTTAAATTAAGGTTTTGAGTTGTACGATAAAATCGGAAAACTGAAATTTATTAAAAGAGGCAAACTATGTTTGAAACACTATTAACTTTATTATCTGCAAATTTTCCGATATACATCCCTATCTTGATCCTTACATCAGTTGCATTGATCATTGCAAGCATTTCTGACATAAGGACAAGGGAAGTTCCAGACTTGCTGAATTATAGCTTAATTTTTGTTGCAATCGGATTAAGGGCAATTTACTCTGCTGCAACCGGTGAATGGAGTTTCTTGGTTTCTGGATTAGTTGGATTGGGAGTTTTCTTTTCATTTGCATTAATCCTGTTTTACGCAGGCCAATGGGGAGGAGGAGATTCTAAGCTTTTGATGGGCATGGGTGCGATGTTTGGGATAGATATAAAGCTAAATATTTTCAGCAATAATGCAGCAAACCCCAGTTTTAATGCGCTAAATGCTCTTGCAGATAGTTTTATCATAAATTTTTTTGTAAATATGCTTGTTGCAGGCGCTGTTTATGGGCTGATATGGAGCATCGTGCTTGCTGCTAAAAACAGAAGAGAATTATTGGTTGCATTCTTTGAGAAGATGAGAGAGAAAAATATCAGATTAGTAAGGATGATAATGTTTGCTGCAATGTTTATTTTGCTGATCCTTGCAGTTTTCGTGAGAGATTTTGCGTACAGTGTAATGCTGCTTTCTGGTGCGATAATAATCTATCTGACAGTCTATCTCTGGATATTGACAAAAGCGATAGAGAAGGTTTGCATGATAAAAAAACTCCCACCTACTAAACTGACTGAAGGAGATTGGATTGCAGAAGAGGTTTATGTCAAGAATAAGTATATCTGCGGCCCAAAAGATTTAGGGATTGAGAGAGAGCAGATTACCTTGTTAAAGAGATTGAAAGTTAAGTTTGTGCTAGTCAAAGAAGGGATCCCATTCATACCAAGCTTTTTGTTTGGGTTTCTGCTGACACTAGCATTTGGTGGATGGTGGATTGGATTTATAGTTTAAATGCTAAGTATTTATTTTGGGACTCCAACCCCTGGAGTTAATACTCTAGTGGAATCTCTTCCTCCTTTAGATGCAGGATGATCATCATAATTTACCACCCGAACATCAGCCGAAGAGCCACCACTACGTCTAACATAAAATCCAGTATGGAGAGAACCATCTAATGATTCAACCCGATTAACCCGATAATGTACTACTACTGCTCTTTCATGAAAATTTACAGGAAGCCTATGTAAACGTTCTATCTCTTTTCTTGTGGAAATAGTCCCATCTCCATGGATTACAGGAACTTCTTTTATCAATGCTGCTACATCATAAGCAGTATCACCTTTATTACCGTCACCTCTACTTAGAATAGGTTTAAGTAAGACATAACTATAAGAAACAGCTATAGGCTCTCCTTTAGGTGTTGCAATTACGTTGCCAACATGAATATAAGCCGGATTTGATCGTAGAGCATCTACTAAAGTATAACCATTATTTCCTCCTGCATTCAACATAGCTAATGCTTGATAATCTCTCTCTGAGATAAGATGCTCTCTCAGCTGCCATCGTACAACATCATGATCAGAAAATGTGAGCGGCCTATCTGTATGTAAAGTTGCTACATGTGTCCCATCCTGTTTCGTAACTTCAATTTCACTATCACATTTAACAGATATTATAAGCTCCTCATCAAGCAATGCTTCCAGTTTTTTCACCATCATTCTCACCTTAGTCACTATTATTTTTATATCTCTGCGAATTTATTTGTGCACTATGAGAAAAACAAACTCAGCCACCCCTTTAAATACTTAACGACATATATTCTATAGATTCTCTATAGCTGTTTCAGTTCATTTAAAAATAAACTGCTTGAGAATTAGATTATCTTGCTGTACTTTTTTGTAACTTACTTACGAGTCGCCTAAAAAGTGGCGGCAGCCAATTTTTACGAGCTATTGACTATGTAAGATTAAGGCGATTAGAGAAGTAACTTATTTCCCATACACTATTTTTTTAACTCTTCTTGAGAGCTCCATACTTAACCCAAACAATAAAACCATCAATACTATAAAATAAAAGTTATCCAGCTTAAAGTAACCTGTCTTCTTTGCTTCGACTGCAACTTTTCCAGCAGCTTCTGCAGTCTTATTTACCACATATGTTTCCTTGACTTTTTGCGCAAGTTTTTTTGCTGCAGAGGCTTGTGATTCGGACTCTTTTTCCTGCAATGATTTTTTATCTTTGGCTCTTGCTCCAGATTTTTCTGATTCAGTTGCAGGAACTTGGATTGCTGGAACAGAAGCAATCTCTCTTGAAATGATTACAAATGGTTCCTCTGCAGCTGCTGACTTATAACTTCCACCGCCACCGCCTCCTCCTCCTGATGAAGGAGCACTTGGTTGCGGACTTGGAGCAGGAGTTGATGGTTCGCTAGGTGGTGGACTAGGCGGAGGTGTTGGTAGTGGGCTCGGAGGTGGAACAGCAGGACAAGCTAAATCTGTTCCTGAGCAATCCTCGTCAATATCATTTCCGCAGGCATCTGTTGCTGCTGGATTTATTGATGCAGAATTATCATTGCAGTCATTGCCTCCAGCAACAACTGCGTTATATCCATCGCTGTCAACATCAGTCAAATCGCTTCCAGAACAATCATCATCTATACCATTGTATGCAATCTCAGATGCACCAGGATTTATTGCTGCATTGTTATCATTGCAATCTTGCTGCACACAGCCTTCTCCATAACCATCTTCATCATTGTCTGTGCAGAATTCCTGTGCAGCAGAATGCTTTAATCCAATTACTATATATCTGCTGCCAGAATCAATTATAGTACAGTTATATCCGTTCTGCAGAGTTGAATTGCAGCCCAGCTTTGTCTCATTTTCTCCTGTGCATGTGCTTGTAATCTCATCCAAGCTGTCAACATCTGCATCTTTTAGGCAGATCCTTGAAGCGTTCCTGTTCAGCCTGTCCATGTAGATCGTCTTTGTTTCTGTAAGTTTGATTTCACAAAGCTTGGAACTTTATCAAGTCCAATAATAAAGTTCCAAGCTTTGTGAAATCAAACTTAAATTCGACTAATTTCTTGCCTTCTGTCTCTATCTTTATATCTTGACTACCTGCAACTGGCTTATTTAGATTATAGTCATTGCCTATGCTTACGTTTATTTTTGAAAATGTGGTATTTATCTTTTTTGCATCTCCCCTAATCTTGTCCTGAGCATCTTTAATCCCATCATTGTCCTTATCATCATCAAGAAGATCTGGAATATTGTCATTATCATCATCAGTATCAATGTCATCAGGTATGCCATCCCTGTCATAATCAGGCATATGTTTAGTTATTGCTTTTATTTTGACCTTAAACTGGATCTCATCAGAATCGTCATTATCTGTTGCAGTTATCCTAATAGCATATTCACCTGCATCGCCTGCTTTGGTCTGCCATGTGCCTTTAGCGCCTTCTTTAACAAATGGAGAAGAGAAAGCGTATGTGATCTCATCACCATCTTCATCCATAGCTGCAGGGATCAATGTGATTTTTCTTCCTTCCTCAACAAACAAATCTGGAAGCATCGTTAATTTTGGCTTTCTGTTCTGCACGACAAATGATTGAAGAGTTGAATTAGCTGCATTATTTTTAGAATCTTTTGCGTAAAATTGGTATGCAATCAAATCATTTTTCTTAAACTTTGGAGCTTTGTTTTCTTTTTGGGCTTTTGAAAAGTGATCTGAAAAATTATAATTATAGTAATTTCCTGTGACTGTCATCTCACCATATACCACAAATTTACCAGACGCATTATGATAAACTTTTGTATCTGCCAATTGATTGTAATCTGTTATCTTTGCGCTGAGAATGACTTCTGAATTTTTATAGACAGCTGAAGGAGTATGTGTTAACCCAGTTATATTCGGCGCATACGCATCTATCTGCTTAACATTGACAATAACATTTGCAGAAGCAGTTGACTTTCCATCGCTTACAGTGATATTAGAAGCATATTGTTTACTGCCTCCCCCTATGCCAGGACCTGCATCACTTATCTTTGTTGCCCAGATTCCAGATGAGTTGAAAGGCGCAGCATAAGTTATCGTCAGCTGATCATTATCAGCATCTGCCACAACAGGATTCAATATCAGGATGTCTGTCTCTATCAGATTGATGTTAGGAAGAGGATTTATTGATGGTTGCCTGTTCTCAACCTTGAATGACTGCATTGCTGTCTGGGCTTTGTTGTTGCTTGTGTCATTTGCATTTACTTTCCAACCAACAATTTCCTGGTTGCTCAACAAGTCAGAAGAGATTACATAACTGAATGTATTGCCTGATTTAGTAACTCCGCTATTAACATCAAACAGCTGCATTGAGCCAGAGGCATTATGAGCAAACTGCACTAGTGAAAGGTCAGTGTCGTCTAGAGCATTTACGCTCAAGGTAACTGAATTTGAATTATACGCAATTGAAGGAATTCTCTGGATATCGCTTATTACCGGCACAATAGTATCGATCGGCAAAGGTTTTGTCTTATTGGTCTCATTAGCTGTCTCGTTCTTGGGAGATGAAACATTGCTAAAATCAATGTAAACTGTTTTTGAAAGATAAACCCCTGTGCCTGCGAACTTTGCATAAAATCTATTTAGTTTG
>JAGVZX010000026.1 GCA_018302185.1 Candidatus Woesearchaeota archaeon | reverse complement strand
ATGCCAAGAGAGCGCAGGTATCTCTTTAATTCCATGTCTTGTGTAGCTACTATGATCTTTTCATGCTTAGCTATATCCAATAATATCCTGTCAACTACTGTATTTTCAGGCGCATCAGTTTTATAGATAGCCAGCTTATTATCTTTAATAGCATTTTCAGCAAGCTTTAAGCCAAGCTTTGATGCTGCTTTATGTTTTCCTGCGCTTTTTTGAGATGTAATAATGTTTTTGAGCTCGTCTAATGTCCTGTCTAAAATATACAGATCGTAATTGAAACTACAGATCCTTTCAATCTCTGTGAATATGTCTACCTTGAACATTGCAGGGATCAGCAAAAAATTCGTGTCGATAAAGATTTTAATAGATGATGTCATTTTATGAAGTGTAATAATAATGAGTTTATAAAGTTGTTTGGCAGATGTAGGTATTAGATATTACTTTCTTTTGATATAATGCAATATAACAACAAATGTCAATACTATGGCTAATGCATCTGCTGCTAAAATCCAAGCCCCATCAGAAAATATGTTAGAAGATGATTGTTGCTTCTCATTAATGTTTGTATCAGAATAAACCTTTGCAAGATCAATGAGCTCTTGTTTTGAAATTTCTGTAATTGGTTGTTGGTTATTGTTTTTTGATATATCTAAACTCTCTGCCTCTCTTCTTTCCTGGTATTTTTCTGCAATATAATCTTCCTCTTCCTCATCTTGATCGCAGAACTTTATTTCTTTAGGCCTGTTCTTGCTGCATGAATTTTTTAATATGCATTGCCTTCTTTGAATATCATCTTCACAATTGCCCCAAGGTGTGCAGCTCCATTTAGGAATACATTCTTGTTCTATTTGCTCGATAGATTCTTCCTCTATTACTGGCTCAAGGTTAGGTGTTGGGTCTTTCTCTGCAGGAGGTTCAACACTGCAGTCATCATCTACAATGCCATTACAATTATCATCCAGACTGTTGCATGTCTCTTCAATAGGAACTATTGCGCCAATACAATCTCCAAAGATACCATTGCTGCATGTTTTTGTGCCAAATTTGCATGTACCTAGATCAGAGATGCCGCATGATCGTGTTTCACCTTCTGTACATGGAGCTGCCTTATACTGCAATAGGGTTATGGAGTATTTTGGAAGAATAAAGTTAAAATTTGTTATTAAGGTAATATTTTTTTTCTGTTCAGTTATCTGGTAGACTGCATTTAATGTCGATGTTGTGTTTTGCAGAGTAAGATTAAGAGGGTAATCTGCATTTGAATCATGATTTGTAAGCACGATGGCAATATCATTATTATCGTTCTTACTTGTATAACAGGTGATCTTCTTATAATCTTCACTATAGCAAGGCAATGAATCATCTTCAAAATAATTAGTGTATAACTTGAAAGCTGAGTATGCATAAGTATTTGGCTTTGGGTTGCGCCAATAAGTTGCTATATCTAATTGCTCTCTGCCAAAAATGCCCAAAGTATCTGCCAATGCAATGCCGCCTGCTATCGTGTTCTCAGCGCCCCAGTTATATTCTGTGAGCGCAAGCTTTGTGCCAGGATAATTGTCTGCAATCAGCTTCTTCATCCTGGGAATAAGCTGCACATAGAAAGGAGAAGGCTGCTGCTTTGTAACATCTGGCTTTATACCAATCCAACCTTCCTCTCTGTAAGTAGGATCCCAGAGAGAACGTGTAGCATTGATCCTACGCTTCTGCCTGGTGAGGTCATCAGGCTTATCAAATGAGATATCATCAAGATAAAAATGGATGTCAAGGTAATCTAAAGTTCGTTTGCCTGCAGCTAAATCATATTTTCTTGCTTCCTGCAAAAACCAAGGCAAGAAATCTGTGCTGTTATGGGCTTTCTTATCGCCGCTGCCGCGCTGTGAGTTCCAGTAAAACCACCAACAGCATGAGACAGGACCAAGAACTTTTGCTCCTGGCAAAGTTTCCTTTACCATCGTAGAATATTCAATGAATTTTAAGAGAATCTCATCATAGCCAGAGCATTTTGGATGAACATCCCTATGTGTGCCTCCCCAGATATCCATCTCATTATCTATTGCAATAAATTTAGGGGCTTTATCTGTGAAATTATTTTTTAGATGCACAAGCCATTCATCAATAAAGACCTTGCTGTCTGTGAGATTAGGAGGATCTTCATAAATCGCATTTGGATAAGAAGAATTTTTTCTTGCAAATGTAGGATGAGAAGTTTGCAATGGGTTGCTTGCTTTATTATCACCGCAGCTAGAAGGGACAGTTGTGCTTCTTGAAGTGTAGTCTTTTGCTACAAAACCAATAGCAGGAATAGTTAATATGGTTTCCGCACCTCTTAGGATGTTCCCTCTCACTGCTCTGTCAGCTACACTGCCTGGACCTGTATTATAATTTGTATTCCTGAACTGGTAATCTGCTGCATGGTTCCATGCATTGCCTATCTCCCAATTATATCTTGTACTTGGATTACCACCCCATCTTATGATTGTTGCGTTTAAGTCAGGTATGTTGTTTGCAAGACCGTAGATATATGGAGAAATTTTATGTGTGGTGTTTGATGCGTCGATGGTGATTTGGAATGCTGACAAATTTAAAGAAAATAGGAGTATAATAAATAAGTAGAATAAGAATAATATTTTAGTTTTAATGCTCATGATATAATTAATATATTGAATATATATATAAGTTTTATTGGTAAGATTTAAAAATATTGCAGTATATAGTCAGAGAAAATGGATAAAAAACCAAGAGTAGGGATATTCGGCGCAACTGGAGCGGTAGGGAAAGAGATAATTAAAGTGCTTTTTGACAGGAAGTTTCCTATTAAAGAGTTAAGGCTTTTTGCTAGTGAGAAGAGTGTTGGGAAGAAAGTTGAAACGCCAGTTGGAAAGATTGCGCTTGAGAATGCAAATACTGCAGATTATTCTAAGCTTGATGTTGCTTTCTTTGCAATAGGCGGAGGATGGCCAAAAAAGAATGCGCCTAAAGCAACTAAAGCTGGATGTGTTGTGATCGATAATTCCTCTACATTCAGGTATGATAAAGATGTGCCTTTAGTTGTTCCGCAGATAAATGCAAGCAGTATTGGGAAAAGTAAGTTGATCGCAAATCCTAACTGCACAACTGCAATCGCTGCGCTTCCTCTTTTTGAGATATATAAAAAATATGGATTAAAAAAAGTTATTATTTCCACATACCAAGCTACTTCTGGAGCTGGAAGCGAAGGTATGGACGAGCTGCTTTCCCAGACAAAGAATTATCTTGCAGGCAGAAAGGTTGAGAACAAAATATTTGCGTATCCTATCCCGTTTAATTTGATTCCTCAGATAGATGTATTTCAGGATAATGCATATACTAAAGAGGAGATGAAAGTAGTCTGGGAGACCAGAAAGATATTTGGAGATGAGAAGCTAAGTGTATCTTGCACTTCTGTGAGAATCCCTACATTAAGAGTACATAGCGAGAGCATAACTGTTGAGACAGAGAAGAAAGTTAAGGCAGAAGACGTAAAGAAATTGTTATCTAATACCAAGGGAATAATTTTGAAAGATGAGATTGTCATAGCTGATGGTAAAACTAATAATGATAATCCTAAAAAGAGCATTTATCCAATGCCATTGACTGCAACTGGAAAATATGATGTGGAAGTTGGAAGGATAAGGCAGAGCTTAGTATTTGGAGAATATGGGATTGATTTCTTTGTTGCAGGCGATCAATTATTAAGGGGCGCTGCTTTAAATGCTGTTGAGATAGCTGAGTTTGTTGTAAAGCAAAGGTTTGATAAAGGTCAGTGAAATATAATGGTATTGAAAGGATAAATCATGAACAACAATAAGACAATAATCGGCTTAGTGGAAAAGGTAATCGTCTTCGGCAAAGACAAGGAAAAAGAGATAGCTGCAAGAATAGACACTGGAGCGACTAAAGGAAGCATAGATGCAAAATTAGCTGCCGAGTTATTATTAGGACCTGTATATAAGCACAAGATTGTTAAAAGCGCGCATGGAAGAACCTTAAGGCCTGTGGTAAAAGTGAAAGTAAGATTGGCTGGCAAAGATATTGAGAGCAATGTTACAATCGCAGACAGAGCGCATATGAAATATAAGATGCTTATCGGACAAGATATGCTTGAAGGGTTTTTGATCGATCCTAGCAAAAAGTAATTAGAATTGAATATACAAATTATTAGAATAGAATAATCATCTTATAGATAATAAAGATAATAGAAAATTACAAATCATTAATTGATGTGATTAAAACATGACATACAAAGCAGCAATTATAAGCCAGCAAAGCGAAAGCTCAAAGATGACAGTTGCAGCTATGCAGAAATATTTTGGCAAAGTTGATGATTTGAACATAAAGCATATTGAAGTAAATCTAGGCAATAAAGAACCAGAGATATTATATGAAGGCAAGAAGTTAGCTGCTTATGATTGTGTGTATGCAAAAGGCAGCTTCAGATATTCTGTATTATTAAGAGCAATCTGCGATGTTCTTTCTGGAAAATGCTTTGTGCCATTATCACCAAGCGCATTCACCAATGGTCATGATAAAGTTATCACACACCTAAAGCTGCAAAATTGCAATGTGGCAATGCCGAAAACTTATCTGACAAGTAGTCCATATGCAGCAAAAGAAATCTTAGACAAAGTTAATTATCCTATTGTGATGAAGTTTCCGCAAGGAACACAGGGCAAAGGCGTTATGTTAGCAGATTCTAAAGCCAGCGCAAGCAGCATGATGGATGCTCTTGGAGCATTAAAACAACCATTTTTGATCCAGGAATATGTTGATACAGGAGGAGTAGATATAAGAGCATTGGTTGTAGGCAATGAGGTTGTTGCAGGGATGAAAAGACAGGCAAAGCAGGGAGAGCAGAGAGCAAATATCCATGCAGGCGGCATTGGAGAGAAGATTGAATTAGATGATGAGACCAAGAAGATCGCTATCGAGGCTGCTCAGGCGCTTGGAGCAGGTATCTGCGGAGTAGATATCTTAGAGAGCGTCAAAGGGCCAGTTGTGATTGAAGTCAATGTAAGCCCTGGATTACAGGGCATAACTGAAGTTACTAAGGTAGATGTTGCTGATAAGATTGCAAAGTATCTGTTTGATAAGACAAAGGAGATGAAGGAAGCAGGTAAAAAAGTGCATGATAAAGACCTGTTCAAAGAGCTTGGGATTTCGCATCAGAGCGAAGTTATTGCAAATTTAGATTTCAGAGGAAAAAGGATATTATTGCCAGAGCTTGTCACAGAGATCACTAAATTCAATGAGGATGATGAAATCACTATTAAGGCAGATAAGAAGATGGTTATCATAAAAGGGAAGTAATATATATGAATAATGCATTGTTATATCATTAAAGTTATTTTGATTTTAGACAAAAAAAGAATGTGATCATATCAAAGAGGTGTTGAACATAGACTACATAAAAGAGATAGTTAATTCTATCGCTGTTGCAAACAGTGTAGCTGAGGATGATGGTAGTAAGGTATTTGCAAACAAGAAGGAAGTTGGCAGACCAAAGCAAAGCAGCAAGAATAGTAGAAATAGCAGAGTTCGCATCACTGAGTCAGAAGTCTCTATAAGGGAAATAAAGGAAAATATAGAACAGCTTGAAGAAGTCAAGAAATTGCTTGTTGCGTTTGAGAAGAGCCAGAGCAAGAAGCTACAGACACATACAAAAGAGCATAAGGAATTTCTTAATGATGTTGATGAGGAAGATAAGAAGACAATCGTGCAGAACATCACTTCAATCAGGAGGATAAACAGCTCACTAGTCATGCATGATGAGATCACAAACAAACTGGAGCTGCTTGCATATAATCTTGGGATACTTAAGACAACACTGCTTACAAGGGATTTTAAGACAACAAGGCATGTGATGAAAAAGCTTCTGACACAGGATGATACAAGCATCAAGAATGTGATAGGGCACACACAGAAGTTTAAGGAAGATGTAGTCAGCTTAAGAAGTGAGTATAACAGATTATTAGGCAATGCAGAAAATGCTTTACCTAATCTGGAGAGCAAGACAGAGCTTTCTTCCAAAAATGCTGCGCTTGAGAGATTGGAAACTTTGCATGAAAAGCAGAAGAATATACTGACAATGATCGCTGGAGAGTTTTCTAATGTTTCTAAAGAGTTGCTTAAGAACAGAGAGTATAAGGATTACCTTAAGGGGAACTAGAGAAATCTTTAATAACAGCCTTTCTGATTAGGTTATAAGCTAATAACATGCAATTTAACTGAGATTTATACATAACATTTTTATAAAAATGCACTATCCTGAATGAGTGTGAACATTATGTACGAGTTTAAAACAACCGAAGAAGAAGTGCTTGCTTTCTGGCAGAAGCATAAGATCAGAGAGAAAGTTAATGAAAGGAACAGGCAGGCAAATGAGAAAAATAAGAAAGATAAAGCCGGAAATAAATTCTACTTCCTAGATGGGCCACCATATACTTCAGGCAGTGTGCATATCGGCACAGCGTGGAACAAAAGCATGAAAGACCTTGTGATGAGATACAAGAGGATGCAGGGGTTTGATGTGTATGACAGAGCGTGCTATGATATGCATGGACTGCCAATAGAGCATAGGGTGCAGGAAAAATTTAAGCTGCATACAAAAGAAGATATAATAAAATTTGGAGTGGACAAGTTTATTGAAGAGTGCAGGAAGTTTGCAGTCGAGAATCTAAATAAGATGAATACAGATTTTACCAGATTAGGCGCATGGCTTGATTATGAGAATGTCTACATGCCGATAACAGAGGATAGTATTGAAGCGATCTGGTGGCTGATAAAGAAAGTGCATGAGCAGGGAAGATTATATGAAGGCGAAAGAAGCATTACATGGTGCGCTAACTGTGAAACTGCATTAGCAAAGCATGAGCTTGAGTATGAGACTGTAACAGATAAAAGCATATTTATGAAGTTTCCAGTTGTTGGAGAAAACAATGAGTTCTTGTTGATATGGACAACTACACCATGGACAATCCCATTAAATCTAGGTGTGATGGTAAATCCAGAGCTTGATTATGTAAAAGCAGAAGTTTATATGGATGGAGATAAAGAGAATAAAAACAATTATAACACTGAAACATGGATAGTTGCAAAAGAACTCTGCAATGTTGTTATTTCTGCAATGGCTGAGAAAAAGTTCAAGATCCTCTCAGAATTTAAAGGAGAGAAGCTTGAAGGATTAAAGTATAAGCATCCGTTCTATGATTCATTCAAAGAAGATTATGAGAAATATGAGAAGCTGTGCGACAAAACCTTTACTGTGCTGCTAAGCTCTGAGTATGTTGATACAAGCTCTGGAACTGGGTTAGTGCATGTTTCGCCTGGCTGCGGGCCAGAGGATTATGAGGTTGGGCATCGTTATGGGATAAAGCCATTCAATAATGTAGATGAAAGAGGAAGATATCCAAAAGATTTTGGGCCAATTGGTGGCTTTCACACAAAAAAAGATACTGACAAATTCATAAAATTCCTAGAACCTGCAATATTCGCGCAAAGCGATGTTGAGCATGAATATCCTCATTGCTGGAGATGCCATAAGCCGGCAATCTTTAGGACAACAAAGCAATGGTTCTTTAAAGTAGAAGACTTAAAAGCTAATATGATAAATGCAAACAATGAGATAACTTGGGTACCACAAGCAGGATTTAATGCATTTGACTCTTGGCTGCATAATTTAAGAGATAATAGTATAACTAAACAAAGATTTTGGGGAACTCCTTTGCCTGTCTGGAGATGTGACTTGTGCGGAAGGTTTGAGGTTGTTGTAACACGTTCGGAAATAGAGAGAAAAGCAGGATTGCATGCTGGAGAATTAAAGCATCTGCATAAGCCTTGGATTGATGCTGTCTCTTTTCCATGTGAGTGCGGCAGTAAATTAAAGAAGATACCTGATGTCATGGATGTCTGGATAGATCCTGGATGCTTATCATGGACTGCATTAGGTTATCCTCGCAACAAAGAACTGTTTGAAAAGCTATATCCTGCAGATTTCATCATTGAGGGCAAAGATCAGATACGCGGATGGTTTAATGTTTTGATGGTATGTTCGATGCTTGCATTACAGAGACCAAGCTTCAAGAATGTTTATATGCATGGGTTTGTGCAGGATGCGCTTGGTAGAAAGATGTCAAAATCATTGGGCAATGTTATTTCTCCTTATGAGGTCATTGATAAATATGGTGCAGATACATTTAGGTATTATGCAATTGGTGGAGCGAATCCAGGAATAGATTTAAATTATAATTTTGAAGATATGAAGCTGAAGCACAAGAACCTGATGATATTATGGAACCTGCAAAATCTTCTGATCGATCTTGCAAATGAGCTTGAAGTAAATCCAGCAAAGCTTGTCTATAATATTGAGCAGCTTGATGTTGAAGAAAAATATATCTTCTCTAAGCTGAACAGCGCAATAAAGAATGTGACAGAGAAGATGGATAAGTATCTGATCAATGAAGCTCCTGCGCTAGTTGAAGAAGTGTTTTTAGAGTTATCAAGAACTTATGTACAGATGGTCCGCGAAAAAAGTGCACAGGGCAACGACGAAGAAAGGAAGATCGTGCTTTATACCTTGTATAATGTGTTATTTGAAACAGTAAAGATGTTTTCAATCGTGTGTCCTTTTATTACAGAGAAGATTTACAGAAACTTGAATGATGAATTTGGGCTGAAATTGGAAAGTGTGCATCTCTTTAGTTGGCCTAGATTTGATGCGGCAAAGATACATCCTAAATTAGAGAAAAATGTTGATGTTGTAAAGAATATTTTACAGGTAGCAGCAAATGCTAGAGAGAAAATACAACTAGGATTAAAATGGCCTCTAGGAGAGATGATAATTGAGACAAAAAATGATGATGCTATTGAGGCTGTTTCTGAGCTGGAGAAAGTTCTTCTTGCGCAAGGAAATTTCAAGAAAGTAAAGGTTGTCTCTAAGTTTGATAAGGTAAAGTTACAAGTTAAGGTCAATTCAGGCAAGATAGGAGCAGATTTTGGAGCAAAAGCACCTAAGATAATCGCAGCGCTTGCCCTGGTCTCATGGGATAACGTGCTTGCAAAGATAGAGAAAGATGGAAGCTTTAGTGTCAAAGTTGATGATGAGAAAGTTGAGATAAAAAAAGAGCATCTGCACATAAATAGAGAAGTTGCAAAGCCATATCAGGAAGCTGAGTTTAAGTTTGGTTATGTTTATCTGAATTCTTCATTAGATGATGCATTAGAGGCTGAAGGGTTTGCCCGCGAAATGATGAGGAAAGTGCAAGCATTGCGTAAGAAAGCTGGGTTGAATAAGATGGATTCAATCAGTTTGCATGTCAAGGCTGCAGATGAAGATGATGCTAAGATGCTAGCTTCATGGCAGGAAGCTATCGCTAAAAAATGCGGTGCATCTCATATCAAAATAAGCACGCTTGGCGCTGCTAAAAAATTAGCTGTTGTAGGTGTCGAGAAGATAAAAGATAAGAGCTTTGAAGTCGGTTTTGAGAAGGTTTAACATAATCAATCCGCTTTTGTTGTGTTACTTGTTTTCTCTGTTGTTATCTTTCGAGTCGCCTTAATCTTACAGATTAAACTGGCGGCTGCCTGCGAGCACTTGCTTAGAATCTCGAAGAGTTTCTCCTCCTCTACGATTAGGAATTAGCTGTATTAGTAGGTAAATTATCTGAAGTGTCACTAGTTTAGCCAATAGTTGGCATACTCATTTCATTCGTAGGTTTGGAGACGTAACTCCAAACCATTGCCCGTCGCAACTTAGTTTAGCTATTATTATTTATGCTCGCAAAAATTGGCAGCCGCCACTTTTTAGGCGACTCGCGAGTTATCATGGCCTTAGTCGAGGAATTATTTTTTTCACAAATGTGTCATCAGCTTTTTAAACAATATAGATTCTTTGCTGATAAAAGAGAGGTTGTTTATTATTTGGAAGAGTGTTGGCTAAATGAAGAAACAACTAACTTTACACAGGGATGACGGAGAAGAAGTTACAGTGCATATTATAGGTCCTGCTAGACTCCAGAGAGTTAAGCCAGATGAAGCAGGATTTGCAACGTGCGATACTTCTGCATTTGAATGCCATGGAAGATTAGATGTTCTTGGAAAATATGGAGACAGATTAGTCGTGCCAACAACAGTAGTTGATGAAGTCAATAGATGGCAGCCTGCAGGTGACACAAACGCTCAGAGAAAAAAAGAGATAACTGATTTTTTAGGAACTGTAGAACAAGTAGATGTTGATAGAATAGTAAAAAGCGATGCCAGATTAGAAAGCAGGCTCCAAACTACCTATAATTTAGAAGATGCTAGAGCAAAAGATATAGCATATAATGATTTTAAAGAGAATTTTAGATATTTCTATGATGCATGCAGAATACTTATAGCAGATAAATTATGGAATATCCCTGACCATGAAAGAGAAACCAGAGCAAGAAGATTAAATGCAACAGTCGAAAGAATATGGACATATGATAGAAGTTGGCTAAAAGAAAATAGCCGAGTTGATGGCAAATTAACTTCCATTGAGAGAGACCTAATCAGATATATTTTTGGTGAACTGATACCAGGATTAGCGAGAAAAGTATATGATGCTATCGCATATGCGAATACATTAAATGGGCATACTACAACATTTCCTGAGCTAGCTGAAAGTATCAGCATCAAAAATGTTAAATACCCCATACATTTCAGAAAATATTGGCTTAGCGCATATGAGCAGCACTTAAAAACAATGTTCAGAAGAGCATTATATTGGGCAGCTAATGATTTGCCTATTGAATCAGCAGAACAGAAATTTACAGATAGATATGGCAGAGAGGCAAAAGCTGATTCTCATATAAGCGCATTGCCTTTGATACTAAACCGAGGCTCTGTTGTTCATGTACACCAAAGAGATACAGATATAATGGCAGGATTATTATTAGCTAATTGGACAAAAGAAAAGGCAGATTATCAGTAATATTAACTACCTCTTAGTAACAACAAAAACGAAAGGTTTAAATAGTTCTTAACCAGATACAGCTGTTATGGAGAGTAAGAATATAGCAGGGTATCTTAAAGAAAGCATTGCTGGATTTTATAATAGAGCTAAGCATGCCAAAGATAGTATCGTGCCAGGGATAGCTGCAGCACTTTTTGCCTTAGCTTTAGCAGGAGAGGCAAAAGCTTCTGAAAATAATGCATACTTACAAAATGCAAACAACAGAGATAATACTGCAAAGACAGAATCTGGAATAGGTTTATTAGAATCAAGAATAAGCAGAAATCCAGAGAATGAATTAGGAATCAAAGGATTCAAGATAGATAAAAAATGCACAGATGACCCTAAAAGTGAGGCAGATAAGAATCAACATACTGGAAGATCTCAAGAATCTTTGTCAGCAATACAATCTCCAATCATATATCCAGCTCATGCCATAAGGCCTGCATATAGAGATCAAAGCAGATTAATACCCCCATCTACAAAAATCAAATTACCTCAACAAATAATGTTACGCAAAAATAGAGTAGAGGATTTAGCAGAGACTGCTGCTGCATTATATGCAGCATTTTTATTTAAGACTATCAATCATGAAGAGGGACATGGGAAGCAAGCAACAAATCTAGGAATAGGGCATGATTTAGCAATAGATATAGGAGGAGTTGCCTTAGCATCAGATTCTGGGATAGGAAAAGAACTAAGTTTATTTAGCGGAAGAGCAATCTATAATGGCAGAGGCTTTACTGGAAGACAAGACCTTGCATTGGCAATGGGAGGCTTTAATGCATCTCAGAATGCATATGAGAATATAACTAGGATCCTTGAGAAAGGAGAGATAGATCCTGATTCACCACAAGGAAAATTCTTAAGGTTCAGCAGATTTTTAGCAGGCATAGATTTTTTATCATATTATATTTTTAATCCTCCCGGAACAGATTATAATCTTAGTGATATCAATGCATTAGATGAGCATGGTCTTGGCAAGAGCATGAAGATGGCTTTAGCTGCAGATGCGCTTAAACTTGCAGGCGTCAGTGTTACAGTAAGGATACCTGGAACAGATTATGTCTGGAAATTCACTCCTTCTGCCCAATATGACCCTGCTAATGGGGTTATGGGACCTGGAGTCTTTAGTGAGATAACGTATAAGAAAAAATAGAGGACGTAATCAAAACCTTGTAATTTCTGATTATTTTGTCACTTTAAAGTGGTTAAATATAGAAAGGTTTATATATTAGTTCTTGTTGTATATTCCTATGAGAGAGCATGATTTTGGGGGAAAGAGAAGTGTATTTGTGTTCTTAGCTATCTTCTTAGTAGGATGGCTTGCGCATACAACTTATAGTACTTTAGGCAGCAATTATGCTGAGCCAAAGCAGTTTGAGGTGTTTGAAGTTGAGAATAGTGACAAATTGACAGGAAGCGCTGTAGTCTATAATGCAGAGAAAAGCTCGCCAAATGATCATATCAAAGAATCTCAGATCCATGTACTAAAAGATAAGGTAATAATCGATGTCAAAGATGCTTCATGGGCAAGATTTACTGACACAAACAGCATGGATCCTATTATAGATGCAGGAAGCAATTCAATCGAGCTAAAACCTAAAACAACTGAAGATGTCAAAATTGGAGATATCATAAGCTATAATTCTGAGTATGTTGACGGGTTGATCATACATAGAGTAGTGGAAGTCGGCGAAGATAAAGATGGATGGTTTGTTCGTGTCAAAGGGGATAATCTTGCAAAAGAAGATCCTGGCAAAGTAAGGTTTTCGCAGATTGAAGGGGTTGTGGTTGGGATTATATATTAGATGAGGAGAGAAAATGCTAGCAATATGTGACTTTGTCAAAGAGATATCAAAAACTTTAGATGCTAAAATTACTGAGACTGATACCAAAGAAGTTAATAATCTAAAAAAAGATGGATATATCAGCTTAAGCACTATTGTTTACCACCCATTTGCTTTTGAATTCACTCAATCTGGCAAAACACGTCATTTAGAGATAATGCTTGAAAATACATTAACATATTTAAAAAGCAAAAATCCTGAAATAAGGCAATTTGCTTTGGTGTATGATAAAGGAAATCAAGTTGAGGTATATGCAAGCGATAGAGCAGAGATAAAAGAAAATGCATGGATGATAGGAGATTTTGATATAACACCTGAAATACATTATAAGGATGGAAAAGCTGTAAAAGTTGTCAAATATAGTGTAAGAAATGGCATAGCTAGAGAAAGATCAGAATATGGTTTGAATAAAGATGGACAATATACAGAATGGCATGAGGATTCAGAGCATGGAAATTGGGATATGGCAAAAATTGTGCCAAGATCAAGGCTTGAAGAGTTATCTAAAGGTAAAACATCCATACCTTATGCTGAAGTTTTAGGAAAGGACAGAACGTCTGTAGAAAAGATAATGACAGAGCGAAAAATTAAATATGTGAAGCACATAGAAGATTCTTAATCTTTTCTTATACATATTACCTTAAAATGGGATATTTGTTTATAACTAGCCTAATTTTTATTAAGTTTTTAATACATTATAAAAATAAACTATTTGCACCCAAAACAATTTAAATACATCAAGCTAATTCTAGGATTACCATGAGCATAAATGCAGATAGTGATGATAAGAGAAATGCATCGCAGCTGAAAGATAATCTAGGCAGAGAGCTAGTCAATATTGCTAGTGAAGATGCTATCGAAAGCTTCAAGAAAGCAGGAAAGATAGCAGGCGAGGCTCTTCATTATGGCAAAAGCTTGATCAAAAAAGAAGTTACAATGCTAGAAGTGCTTGACAAAGTTGAAGATAAGATAAAAGAACTTTGCGCAAGATTAATTACTGCCCAGAAGAAGATGACAAGATTGTTTTTAGTGATCAATTGATCTGCTTGGATGTAGGAGTGCATGTCAATGGTTATATTGGAGATAATGCGCTTACTGTTGATCTTTCAGGCAAATATAATGAATTAGTTAAGGCTAGTCGCGAGGCTCTAGATAATGCAATAAAAGCTGTGAGTGTCGGAGTTTATAATTCTGAAGTTGGGCAAGTGATCCAAGAGACAATAGAGAGCTATGGATTTAAGCCAGTGCGTAATTTATCTGGACATGGGATAGCAAGATGGAACATACATACAAAGCCAGGAATGCCTAATTATAATAGTGCAGAAAAGTTTAAGCTTGAGGAGAATATGGTTATTGCGATAGAGCCATTTGCAAGCACTGGCGCTGGGCTAATCTATGAAGCAAATGAAGCAAGCGTGTTTATGCAGGAATCTAAAAAGGGAGTTCGTGGTACATTTGCTCGCGAAATATTAAAGGAGGTTGAAAAATTGAATGGATTGCCTTTTACTACAAGATGGCTGACTAGGAAATTTGGAAAACCTAAAGTTAATTTTGGGATGAGAGAGCTCATGCAGACAGATGTTGTAAGAAGCTATCCTCCATTGGTCGACAAGGCGCATGGAATCATAAGCCAGGCAGAACATACTCTGTTAGTTAAGGATAAGCCTGTGATTTTGACAAAATATGATGATGAGTGAAAAAATTCTAATTGATAATATGTCAAATGATAATAAAGATAAATTAAGTAATGGCATAATAAGAAAAGCCGCACAATCTGATCTTCCTAAATTGCTTGATGTTGATGGTGAATGCGATTCTATTGTGATCATGAGATTAAAGATAGGCAAAGATAAATTAAAAGAAGCATTGCACAAGAGATTGAATGAAAGCAATAAGGAATTTTATGTTTATGAGATTAAGAAGAATGTAAATAATGAGTATAATAAGAGTGAAAAAAATAATTGCAATAAAGAGATTGCAGGATATGCAACATTAAAGCTTGAGTTTCCTGGCTATAAGAATTGCGAGCTTTCGTGGATTGCAGTCAAGCAGAAATACCATAATAAAGGAATTGGGAAAAAGCTCGCTAAGTTTATTGAGAAGCTAGCAAAAAAGAAAGGCTTTAGGAACATCTATGCTTATACAAGCGAAAAAGGAAATGATAAAGTGCATCAATTTTATAAAAAGTTAAAGTATAGAAAGATCAATGCATTAGAGGATTATTACAGCGACGGCACAAGAGCAGTATTGTACGGCAAAAGCCTGAATGAATGAGCAGATTTATATCCTAAATAGATTATTTTATGCTAAAAATGGAAAAAACAGAAAAGAAACAGAGAATATTGAAAGGGAAAGAACAACCTATGGTTAAAGAGAATAAAGTAAATGAGAAGAAGGTGGATATAGTAAATAATGAAAGAAAAACTGAGACCATAAAGAAAGAGAAAAAGATTGAGACAATCAAGAAAGTCCTTATAACTGAATTTGGCAAGAGATTTTTTGTGAGGAATATTGAGCAGGATTTTCATACAAATTTCGGGGTTGTGAGCAAGAAAGACCTAAAAAGCGATGCTAGCGTGATTAAGACAGCTAATGGGACTAAATTATTTGCGCACAAGCCTGCGTTCATAGATGCTTATTCAAGGATAAAGAGAGCGCCGCAGATAATACCAAGGAAGGATATAGGCATAATAATTGCAGAAACAGGAATAGGCAAAAATTCAATCGTGGTTGATGCAGGCACAGGCTCTGGGGCATTGTGCTTTATGCTGGCAAATATCGTCAAGAAAGTTTTTACATATGAGATAAGAGAGGATTTCTTTAAGATTGCAGCTGAAAATGTCAAATTTCTGGGACTAAAGAATATCGTGATGAATAATAAGTCTATATATGACAAGATTGATGAGAAGAAAAAAGAGGATAAAGGAAAAAATGATTTCCCAAAGGATGTTGATTTAGTTGCGTTAGACCTTCCTGAACCATGGCTTGCTGTCGAGAATGCAAATGCTTTGCTCAAAAGCGGAGGATTTTTGGTCTCTTATTCTCCAACCACTCCACAAGTAAGTGATTTTGTTGAGAAAGTAAAAAAGATTGACGGTTTGCTTTATATTAAGACAGTTGAAGTCATCTTGAGGGATTGGGAGATTGACGAGAGAAAGGTAAGACCAATGTCTGCAAGCATAGGTCATTCTGGGTTCATCAGCTTTGTAAGAAAGGCGTGAGATTTCTTATATTTCGTTAGTTTGCACAATAAAATTCTCTAAAACGGTGGCGACTGCCGACGAACACTCTCTTAGATTATTAATTAGTTGCTCCTCCTCTACGTGTGTTAATAGAAAGGAAAATGGAAAAGTATTGCGTGATGTGTTAGTCAATTAGTAATTAGTTGGAATTGCCCGTCGCAACTTGGCTTGGTTTTTTTATTTGTGTTCGTCAAATATTGGCAGTCGCCA
>JAGVZX010000138.1 GCA_018302185.1 Candidatus Woesearchaeota archaeon | reverse complement strand
GCTTCAGCAGCTTCCAAGCATGTTCATCTTTGTATAGCAAACGCCTAAGCTGAAGTATGCATCTTTGAATCTAGCATTAACTTTCCCAGTATCTTGTGATTTTTTTTCTTTATTTTTTTCACTGAAATTCTTTTTATCGCTCTCAATCGCTTTTTGATAGCACTCTATTGCAGCGCTATAATCTTCCAGATTTTGGAATGCCTCTCCCATGCAATGGAACGCTTCAGTGAAATCTTTCCTGATGTTGAGTGTTTTTGCCAGCAATGCGATAGCTTCCTTATTCTTGCCGATATAGCGATAGAATGTAGCAAGCTCAAATAATGCTTTTGCGCTGTCTGGATTTTCTGTAGCCTTTGTTTCCAACAGATTGAGATACATTGATAATTTCTTCTCTTTTCCCTCTTCAGAACGCTTGAATTTGAAATGATGGACAGGAACATCAGCTGCGTATATTTTTCCAGCAGATTCAGTGATGGAATATTCAATAAGCTCATGGATGACATTTTTAAAGCGAAATTCTTTCTTATTCCTAAAAAGCCTTGTCAGTCTTGAAGGAACCCAGCCTAAATACTCATCACATTCTTTATAAGTATCATTTCCGCGATATTCAAAAGCTTCCCTGTTGAATTCATCTGTGTAGCTTCGCTGCACAAAGCTGAACCCAGAATATTGCTTGTAAATTTTGTTTGTTATGAAATCCTTGAGCTTAAAATGATCATCTTTTGCAATTGTTTCATCTGCATCAATGATCAGAATCCAGTCGCCTGTTGCGTTTTCGATTGAGAAGTTCCTTGCAGCAGAAAAATCATTTGTCCATTTGAAGTCTAGTAATTTTAAGTTAGGGAAAGTTTTCTTGAAATCATTAATGATATCTTTCGTCTTATCAGTTGAGCCAGTATCAGCTATCACTATCTCATTTGCCAGGTCTTTTAAGGAATTCAGGCAGTTTGCTATGAACTGTTCTTCGTTCTTTACGATCAGACATGCGCTTAGTTTTACCATAGTTTAGCTATAATTAAGTTAATATTTATAAGTTTTGTTGATTCTATTTCAAAAGATTTATAAAAAGCCCATAGTTCTAGATGGTTATAGCGGGGTAGGGCAGAATGCTCGGAGAATTCCCTGCATGTCCAATCAGGAGTGCCCGATGGGCTCATAACCCATAGGTCGCTGGTTCAAATCCAGCCCCCGCTATCGGGTCGTGGCTTTGCCACGCCCATTTTTATTATTACCTTGTTCTTATTTATATTCCTTTGTTGGGTTTGTCCAGTGCCTCATGAGAATGTCCAGTGGAAAATCAGGAGAATTTGTCATTTTCCCCTATTTCTTTTCCATATAAACAATAAAGTATAAATAGGAGTAAGCAAACTTAAACAAGTTACTTAAAAAATAATAATATAGTAAAATAATACTAGATTTATACTAAAGGGGTGTTGATTATTCCACGCGGTCGTCCAGTGCATTCTATAATTCGCCAGAACATAGTTGAGATACTTTATTTCTTTGGCAAAGGTTATGGTTATGACATATATAGGATATACTGCGACTTGTTTCCAAAAGTCACTCTTAGAAGCATTTACTATCATCTGCGAAAAGGCGTCTCTCTTGAAGAGCTAAAGATTGAGAAAGTTGTAATTGAGCAAGGAGATTATTCATGGGGAACACAAGTAGAGAAGATATATTATTCGCTCGGCAAAAACGCGCAGCCTAAGATGTTAGATACTGTCCAAAAATATTTTGATGATAGAAATAGTGATAATAGATTGAGACATGATAACAATGGTAGTAATGAAGTATCTGAAAAGAAAGTTATGCTGAAAGAGGTCATTGTCCAATGAGAGACAGAATCAATAAAAACGCAAAGATAGGATTGTTGTTTTTTGTAATATTAATAGCAATAGCTTTGATAATCTTGCCTGCAGTTATATTCAGCAGTAATAATGATAATAATATACCTACTAGTATTAAAGAAAATAAAATAGATGATCACAAAAACCAGATTAATCTACATAATGCAAAGATAGAAAAGATTGGAAATGAAAAGCTTAACAGTATAACTACATCTCAAAAAACTTTTGCAGTTTCATCTGTGGATAATAATAATAATAATAATAATAATAATAATAATAATAATAATAATAATAATGCTAATAACAATAAGAAATTATACGTACTCCAGTTTGCAGGCAACATAAGAGATGAATGGAAGCAAGAACTGGAGCAAAAATTCAGTTTAAATTTCAACAAATACATCCCTAATAATGCATTCTTGCTAAAGATAAAGCAAAGTGATTTAGATGCAATCGCTGCCTATGATTTCGTCAATCAGATTGTAGAGTATAAAGCAGAATATAAACTGTCTCCTGAAATTACCTCAAAGGCAGGTCCAGACAACTCCAATTCACTTTCTTCATTCACCCTGGATTCTTCTTCACCTCTTAAAAAACAATACAGAGTAATTGTTGCTGATGGTTCTGATGTTGATAAAGTCAGATCACAATTAGAAAATGAAGGGATAAATAGTATATCAGCATCAAATGACATGATATTAATAGATGCAGATTTAATTGAATTAGATATAATTTCTTATTTGAATGAAGTCGAATGGATAGAACCAATGCCAAGATACTCTCTCCAGATAGACAATGCATCTGAGATAATAAATGCAACTACTCTCTGGAATACTTATGGTTTAAACGGCTCTGGCCAGATAATTGCAGTTGCTGATTCTGGAATAGACACAGGCGTTGACAGCAATACAACAATTGGTGACATCCATCTTGACTTTGACAATCGCATAGGTACAATATACAATTTATACGGCGCTGGTGCAAATGACACAAACGGCCATGGAACACATGTGGCTGGCAGTATTGTTGCAAATGGAAACAGGAGCAATGGCCAGCTCAAAGGCATGGCATTTGGCGCAACTTTGATTTTCCAGGCAATAGGTGATGATGCAGGGACAAGCACAGTTTATCCTCCTGTTGACTTGCACAATCTATATGCACAGGCATACAACACCAGCGCAAGACTGCACAGCAATAGTTGGGGAGAATCTAGTCAGGTATATGGTGCAGACCCAAGAGATACTGATGATTTTGTCTGGAATACAAGCAACATGGTGATCTTATTTGCTGCAGGAAATGATGGAGCAGGTAGCACTGATGGCACAGGCGGTACATTAAATACTGTCGGTCGTCCTGCAATAGCAAAAAATATAATTACTGTCGGCGCAAGTGAAAATATAAGGGTAAGCAAAGGCGCTTCTGCTGACAATATAAACCAAGTTGCATCATTCAGCAGCCGCGGCCCTGCAAATGATCAGCGCTTGTTTCTGCTAAATCATCACTATCTGGAACCTCTGCATGCACAACTGCATTTGAATCAAACGGAAATTACTCCTATTGCTCAGGAACTTCAATGGCAACACCGCTTGCTGCTGGAAGCGCAACTTTAGTGCGACAGTATTTCGTGCAGAACAGAAGCGTTTCAGATCCGACAGCTGCACTTATTAAAGCTGCATTGATAAACGGCGCAGTAGATATTGGCTATGGAATTCCTAGTAACCATAGTGGTTGGGGAAGGATAAATCTTACTAACACAATGTTTCCTTCATCTCCGCGTAAGATACGATTTTCTGACAATGCAACAAGATTTAGCACAGGAGGCAACTGGACTGCAACATATAAAAGCAATAACACAAATGTCCAGCTCAAATTTACACTTGTATGGACAGATTATCCTGCTGCCTTAAGCGCAAGCACTCAATTAGTAAACGACCTAAACTTGCTTGTTACCATCCCAAACGGCTCAATATATATCGGCAATAATTTTGTCGCACCCTATAATTCATCTCTTGACACGGTGAACAATGTCGAGCAGATAACAATTACTACTCCGCCGACAGGCGATTACTTAGTGAATGTAAGCGCCAAGAATATAGCTTTAGGCTCTGGCAAGCAGACATTTGCATTGGTTGTCTCTGGTGCTATCGATGATGCAGCACCTACAATCAGTTATGCAGCATCTTCTCCTCCAGATAATAATGAAACACTTATCAATTTTACATTGATCAATATAACCATTTCTATTATAATGTTACAGAGCTTACAGACGGCAACTATACCTATAAAATATTTGGGAATGATACTGTAAATAATTTTGGACTATCTGCAGCAAGGACTATCCAGATACATCTTAGGCCAATATTATCATTTGTGACTCCGACTGTAGACAATAATTCAAAATTCCTCCACAATTTCACTTTAATAAATATTTCTGCAAACGAAGCATTATCTGTTGCATTGCTTGAGTTCAACTTCACAACAAACTATACTATGACAAACGGCTCAGGCACGTTTACACATTTCTATTATAATCTCACGGGATTAAACAGCAGCTCCATCTGGAGAGTAAGAATATTTGCAAATGACACAAACAATAATTGGGGAGTGACTGAGATAAGGTTCTTTGAAGCAAATAATTCTGCGCCGATAATAACCTCAGCATATCCTAACACGACAAATTACTCGATGAATGAAGGAGAGAGTGTTACATTCAGCGTCAATTATACTGACCTTTTTGGACCAACCTTTAACATCACTTGGCTAAGGAACAATACAAATGTCTCATCGCATATTGGCATGACAACAACAACAAACTTTACATTTGCTCCAAACCATACACAGCCTGGCTTCTGGAACATCAGCGTTTTAGTTAGCGACGGATATGCAATTGGCATCAGAACATGGAATGTAACTGTAAATACAGCCCCAGAACTCACACTGACAGCAAATATTACAGTAAATGAATCTCAATTAGTAAATGTCAGCACGATAGTAAATATCAGCGATGCAAATGGAGACACGATAACCTATTATTATACACTTCCGATAAATGCCACAGGATTCTATTTAACAAGCCTGCAAAGCTCTGGAATATTCAATGTTACGGTCACAGCAAGCGACGGCATATTTAATGCATCAAAAAACTTCACACTCACAATAAATGAGGCAGAGGATGATGACAATGACGGCAGTAATAACTCAGCTGATCAATTGATAGGAAACTCTTCATCTGTAACAGCAACTACTGTCTCAGTCAATATCACAGTAAACAGCACGGTTAACCTTACTCAGACATTTAACGGTACACTTCCTGTTAAGATTTTCAACGGAAGCAAGCTATTGTTTGAATTTAATTTTAATTTTTCAAGGAGCAGGCTGAACCTGTCAAATATTGTTATAACAACAAGGTCTGCAGGAAATTTCTCAGGCGTATTGATTCGCGGCTTAAACCTAACTTCGCAAAATCAGACTAAGACAGTCTATCTTGATAATGTAAGCTATCAAAATTCTGTCTGTATAAATGATGCAGAGATCACTGCTTTGGCAAACATATCTGCACGCTGCAATGGAGCAAATGAAACTCTTGTAGTTTGCGATGGCACAATTACAAACAACTACAACTGTACTGCCATCGACTCTGGCACAAGGTTTGTTATTTTCGGATTAAATCATTCTGGAGTTAACCAGCAGTGCGGAGACGGAGACGGAGACGGCTATGGCACAAGCTGCCTGCTTGGAAACGATTGTGATGATACAGACTCAAGTAAAACAACTACTTGCACAAGCCCAAGCCCATCTAGCAGTGGAGGCGGAGGTGGTGGCGGCGGTGGCGGAGCAGCTGCACCTTCATCATATTCAGTAAGTATCTTGGCAGTTCCCATATCTATAGAGCTGAAAAAA
>JAGVZX010000059.1 GCA_018302185.1 Candidatus Woesearchaeota archaeon | reverse complement strand
CAAGTCAAAGAGATGGTCAAGCATACTATCTGCTTAGATTATGAAGAAGTCACAGATATTACCCCAGACGTAAGATTGACATTATATAATTCAGGACATATACTTGGTGGAGCAATGTGCCATCTGCATGTCGGCAATGGCCTGCACAATTTATTGTATACCGGAGATCTGAAATATGCACGCAGCCATGTTTTAGACCAAGCAGCAACCAGATTTCCGCGGTTGGAAACTCTTATGATAGAGAGTACTTACGGCGGCAAAGATAATATAATGCCTCCGATGCCAGAGCAGGATGCATACTTAAAGAAAGTTTTGAAAGATACTTTTGCCCGAGGCGGAAAAGTCCTGATGCCAGTTCTGGGTTCAGGAAGAGCACAGGAAGTTATGGTAATGATCGAGACTTTGCACCGCAACAAAGAGATCGAAGATGTAACTGTCTGGGTTGATGGCATGGTCTGGGATATTACTGCAATACATACTGCTTACCCAGAATTTTTGAATTCAAATCTGAGAAAATTAATTTTCCACAAAGACCAGAATCCATTTTTGTCTCCTATATTCAAACACGTTGGAAGCCAAAAAGAAAGATTGCAGATAATTGAAGAGACTGGAGCTTGCTTGATCTTAGCTACTTCAGGGATGTTAGTAGGAGGTCCAAGCGTAGAATATCTAAAACATTTGGCTGATAACCCTGCAAATAGTTTAGTATTTAGTTGTTATCAGGGTGAAGGCTCTCTTGGAAGAAAAATAAGAGAAGGGGAAAAAGAGATTGTTATGCGCTATGATTCAGCTGGCAGACCAGATACATTAAAGATAAAGATGGAAGTCCATGTTCTTGAGATCACAAATCACGCTGACAGGAAACAGCTGATTAATTTTGTCTACAAATGCGAGCCAAAACCAAAGAAGATAATAATAAACCACGGAGAGAACGCTCGCTGCTTAGATCTAGCTTCATATCTACATAAAGCAAATAGAGTTGAGACTTCTGCGCCGAGGAATTTGGAAGCAGTGAGGGTTAAATAATTAAACAGCCTATAAAAATATTATAAGACGTTTTAACGGCTTTTGAGTTCTGCAAGTTTTAATTTCGTTTGCGTTTTTTATTTGCAGCTAGTTTAGTTCTTGGTTGCGGGAAAAGGATACTCTTTCGTGCTTCACTACTAATTTTTATACAAAAATCAGTTAATCTTCAATTAGTTGAATATAGCTTAATATCTCAACTTTACTATTAGACAAACTTCAATTTATTGAAAATAGAAAGATGAACATGCATATCCTCAAGTGTTTATAGATAAGGAAATATTGCAGTTCCTTGAAGAAGTTGATAAGCTGATAAAAAAAAGCAAGAAATAAGATTCACCAGTCAGTGACTGGCGAATTAAGTTTCAATCTTACATAGATGCACTACTAATAACCTATAAAAATTAAAACTAACATTTATCCTTATTCTCTATTTTCCAAAAACCTTACTCCAGCTCTATCTCCACAATCTCATCAAGCTCTTCCTGAGATAATGCGCAGCCTCTTATCTTTAATCCCCATAACAATGACTGCAGCAGAGTTTTTTTAGGGTTTGTGACAACAGGTGTCTGCTTAGGAATATAATTATCCAGTAATCCAAGCTCTACTGCCCTCATTACAAGCTCAACAGAGCGTATGACTTTCACATTCTTCAGCTCTTTCTTCAGTTTTGCAAGATTATCATTGTCAATAGTTGTCTTTGACCTGAATTTTGTCTTTAACAGCTTGGTGACCTCATAAGGATCCTCAACTAACTTTCTTGTGACACGCTCATCAACCACTAGAGCATCTGCTTCAAGCAAGATAGCTGTTGCCAATGCTTCCATCTCTGCATAATGCACAATCTTTAGCCAGTTTCCGTTTCCTTTGAAGCAATGGTTTGCAAGCTCCAATAATTCTAGTGTTTTCTTCTCGATCTCTGCGCTGTCAATGATATGCAATGTCCCTTCTCTCAGTTCCTTCATGACTTGTAATGCTTCAAACTTAAAGCGCTTTGTCATCAAAGGAATATCAATAAGCTCTTTCTTGACTTTTATAGGTATCAAGAATCTGCCAGGATACCGTGCATTCAATGCTCTCAGAAGCCAGAGAAGATTATTTGTAGTCAAGCTGATAATTGGACCTGTATCAAATACGATTATCTTTTCGATCGTGCTTTTATCTTTCATGCAAACACCGTCTTTTTAGACAAACAGTCCTCTTGTTATCTCAAGCCTTTTTCTTGCTCTTGTCTCTGGAACTTGCGCATCTGTTATTTTAGTCTTGCCAAGATAGCTCATCATCTCCCATTGTGTAATGCCCATGAGCTGAGCAGCCTTTGCAACTGACAATCCATGCTCAACCATCTTAGAGCCTTTCTTGATCTTAGCCTTGCTCAGCACTTCCTCGATATACAGCCTAAGCTGCCCGTCATACTTAGAGATTGTAGAAAATGCTTCACTAATATTCAGCCTATAGTTGTCTATATCGTTTTTTGAGAGATAATGCTTTGCTCTCTTCAGGAATGGAGTGAACAGCTTAGGATCTGTTATGAGTTTCTTGGAGAATACTTTGTAAAGGGCATACATCATGACTGCAATCGAGATAGCATCCTCATCTTGATAGAGCATAGCACCATGGATTATATGGTTGCTCAAGTCTTCTAGAAAATCCAGCTTCTTTTTTTCAAGCACAATAATCGCATCATCAAGAATGTTCAGGATATCCTTTCTTATGATCTTATTCATGCAACGATAGAAGATAATGATTTATATAAATCTTGTGGTGCAGAAAAATAAAAATTTAGTTGCAAACTGCATAAGATAAAAAGCAGTTGCCGCCGTCGCCAATTTTGCGAACATAATTATATTATCCAGCTAGACCTGAGCGATGTTCCAGGGAGCGAAGGTCAATTATGCTAACATGCGAATGTTCGCAGGCAACGGTCGAAAGGCAGGAAAAGCTATACGTAGTATTGCTTTTTCCGACTTGAGACGAGGCAACTGCAAGTATCATCCTGCTGCTCTCCCAAAATCCAGATACTCATCTTCATACACAGCTTCCTCTATATCAGCTAGATCAAACTGCTGCTCAAAGATGTCATCTTCCTTGTCTTCTTCATTGAATTCATCTTCATACAGATAAGATATATAGTCTATGTTTGTCATCTTTCTCACCTCATTTATAACTTATTTTTTGCAACAGATCATCAAATAATTTATTGCAATGATTATCAAATCAAAGAGGTATTTATATATTCGTGACAATTAAATTCTCATTGGAATAATATAGATTGAAGATATTATTTAATATTGATGCTAATAGCATATTAATCACCGCTAAATTTATTAACCGCATTTTCTTACTCTAACACATGAACTACAAAGAAGCCATTGCATACATAAACTCGCACGACATAAACAAGATAGATCTTGGATTAGATGATATTAAAAAACTCTTAGAATCACTAGGCAACCCACAAACAAGATTCAAGAGCATCCATGTTGCTGGAACAAACGGAAAAGGCTCTGTCTGTGCAATGCTCTCATCCATACTCCAGAAAGCAGGATATAAAGTTGGCTTGTATACTTCTCCCCACTTGATCAAGTTCAATGAACGCATTAAAATAAACAACCTAGATATTTCTGACATAAAACTTGCAAGATTGACAGAAAAAATAAAGCCGAACTCAGAGAAAATCAAAGGCATAACATATTTCGAGCTTACAACTGCATTAGCATTCCTCTATTTTGCACAGCAGAAAGTTGATTATGCTGTTATAGAAGTAGGGTTAGGAGGAAGATTGGATGCAACAAATGTATTATTGCCAGAAAACTGCGCAGCAACTGCAATCACAAACATCTCTCTTGAGCACAAAGATTATTTGGGAGATACAATTGAGAAGATCGCTTGTGAGAAAGCAGGAATAATCAAAGAACATGTGCCTATAATAACTTCTGCCTCAGGAGAAGCTTTAGAAGTAATAAAAAAAATTGCAGGTGAAAAGCATGCACGCCTGATAGTTGCAAAGCCAATGGAGTATGAATGCTCACTCCAAGGCGAATTCCAGAAGCCAAATGTTGGCATAGCAGCAGAAATAGCATATCTGCTTAACACTGATAACAATATTAGCGAAGACATAATCAGAGAGGCATTTAAGGAAGTAACTTGGCCAGCAAGGTTAGAATTTCTCAAGCATAATCTGCTTATAGATTGTGCTCATAATCCTGGCGCTGCCTTAGTTCTTGCAAAAGAGATAGAGAAAGCAAAAGAAGACACAAAAAACCATTATGAGAGAGCAAGAAGAATCCCATACTTCAGGAAATTAATCCTAGTAATAGGGATTTTGAAAGACAAAGATTACAAGCAGATCCTAAAGCATCTTGCTCCATTGGCAGCAAAAATAATAATTTGCAAGCCAAGAACAGAAAGAGCTTTAGATCCAGAGATCCTTGCTGCAGAGATACAAAAAGAGCATGCAAAAGACTACGTCATAATAAAGGACGTAAAGGAGGCAGTTATTTACGCGCAAGAGACTGCACAGAAGAATGACCTTGTTTTAGTGACTGGCAGCTTTTATGTTGTTGGGGAAGCTTATGGATTGTATAAGAGATAATTCTGCTCCGATAATCCTAAATTAATAGCAGGATTATTCTGTTAGGAAGATATATTCTAATCCACAAAAACCTTTATAAAATCAGGCTCTAACTTAGCACTTATGAAGGGGCATGAAACAGGTAACAGGCAGGAAAAAGCTGATAATAATAGTGCCAAAAATGAAGTCGATAATTCAGAGCTTGTAAACATTTCTGAGATGAATGATAAAGAGCTTGCTGAATTTCTAAAAAAGAATGCAATCTCTTTGAAATTAAACGAAGCAAGAAAGATAGTTGAGCTGATAGGAAGAAACCCAACAATTACAGAGCTGCATATCTTCAACATCCAGTGGAGCGAACACAGCAGCTATAAGAGCAGCAAAAATTCTCTAAAGCTTTTGCCAACCACTGGCCCAACAGTTATTCTCGGTCCAAAAGAAGACGCTGGAATCCTAAAATTGGATGACGAATACGGAATTGTGATTTCGCATGAAAGCCATAACCATCCAAGCCAGGTTGTTCCTTATGAAGGCGCTGCAACAGGCATCGGAGGAAATGTTCGCGATGTTTTATGCATGGGCGCAAAAGTCATTGGTGGAGCAGATCCATTGAGATTTGGAGATGCTCTTAGCGAAAGTAAGTCTGTCAGCAACAGGACAAAATACATCGCTTCTCAGGTTATTAACGGCATTGCAACATACGGAAATGCAATCGGCGTCCCAGTAATTGCCGGAGATATATACATGAACTCAAGCTTCAATGATAATTGCTTAGTGAATGTTGTGCACATTGGCCTGATAAAAAACAATGAGATAATCCACAGCTGCGCGCCAGAAAATAGTGTAGGATATGATGTAATTGTGATAGGAAAGCCAACAGATAATTCTGGATTTGGCGGAGCAGCATTTGCCTCCTTAATTCTAGATGAGAAAGACAAAGAAAACAATAGAGGCGCAGTACAAGTTCCAGATCCTTTCTTAAAAAATGTCCTGATGAGAGCATCTTATAAAGTTTTTGAAGCAGCAAGAAAAGCAAAAGTTTCTTTAGGTTTCAAAGATTGTGGCGCAGGCGGCATAATGTGCGCAACTTCTGAATTAGGAGCTTCTGGAGACGTAGGCATTGAACTAAATCTGGATGATTTCCCTGTTTCAATGCAGAATCTGCCTTCATATGTCATAGCCTGCTCTGAGACACAGGAAAGATTCTGCTGGATTGCTCCAAAGAATTTCACGCAAAAGATTCTCGACATTTACAACAAAGAATTTGAGCTCCCAAATGTTGCAGAAGGCGCCTGCGCAAAAGTGATAGGAAAAGTGATTGCAGAAAAGAGATATAGATTATTGTTTAATGGAAAAACAGTTTGTAATGCAGATATCCATGCGATAACAGAAGGCATCAGGTATAACAGAGAGAGCAAAGCACCAGATGAACATAAAGAGGATAAAAAAGGAAATAATAACAATAAACAAAACAAAACTTCAGAGCCAGAATTAATTGATACAGCTGATTTTAACTCTCCTTTATTGGATGTTCTCAAGCTTCCACAGATTGCAAGTAAATATACTGTTTATGAGCACTATGATAACACTGTACAGGCAAACACAATCATCAGATGCGGAGAAGCAGACGCAGGTTTGATCGCACCATTGCCAGGCAAAAAATATGGTGTTGCATTAAAGGTAGACTCCAATCCAAGATACAACAGAGTTAACCCGTATCATGGTGCAGTAAATGCAATCGCTGAAGTTATGAGAAATATTGCTGCAGTTGGCGCAACACCAATAGGTTTAACAGATTGTTTGAATTATGGCAATCCAGAAAAACCTGAGCAATTCTGGCAGTTTCTAGAGGGGATTCGCGGCTTGAGTGATGGTGCAAAAAATATTTGGGTGAAAGGAACAACTAACGCTGTGCCATTTGTGTCTGGCAACGTAAGCTTCTATAATGAATCTGCTAATGGAAAGTCAATTGACCCTAGCCCAATAGTTGCCTGCGTTGGAAGGATGGAGGATTATTCCAAGGCAATCACAATGAAGATAAAAAAAATAGGAAGTGGTTTATACCTTGTCGGTCCAAGAAAGAATGAATTAGGAGGAAGCGCATACTATGAATTATTTGATGAACTTGGGACAAATCTACCAAAAACTGATTTTGCGCAAGAAAGAAACATGATCTATGGAGTGATTGATGCAATTAACCAAAGATTATTGTTTGCCTGCCATGACATAAGCGACGGTGGCTTAATGGTTGCAGTTACTGAGATGATACTTGGCGGGAAAGGAGAAGGCAAGATTGGAGCAAGTTTGCTGTTAAATGATGACCTTAAGACAAGCGCACTGTTATTTTCAGAAAGCTCTGGCTTTGTTATGGAGATTGAAGACAAGAACTTTGCAGCAGCAGAGAAAGCATTTGCAAGATATGACGTTGACCTGATCAAGATAGGAGAGACTGGCGGAGATTATCTGATTGTTAACCACAATGACAATGAAGTCATTAATTTAGATATTGCTGCATTAAAAGATGCATGGATGAATGGGTTTGGAGATGCGATGAAATGACTAATAATAAAAGTAAAAAAAATATAATAAATTAAAATCACTAATAAAACATGGCAAACAAAAGACCAAAAATAGCTGTTATATGGTTCCCGGGACAAAACTGTGAGGATGAAAGCAAATTAGTCTGTGAATTTGCAGGGATGAAAGCAGACATCATTGTAGTCAATTCCTCAGTTGACCCAAAGATTTTAGAGCAGTATGATGGCTTTTTTATCGGCGGCGGCTGGAGCTATGAAGATCGTATTAGAGCAGGAGCAATCGCTGCAAAAGATCCAATTATGCTAAAGATAAAAGAAGAAGCAAAGAAAGGCAAAGTTGTATTGGGAGTTTGCAATGGTGCGCAGATATTGGTTGAGACTGGAATTATTCCAGGATTAAGAGACAAAGTACAGCTAGCTCTCGCTCCAAATACAAATCCAAAAGTTTTTGGCTATTACAACACTTGGGTTTATGTCAAGCATGAATGCAAAAAAACAAATGCATTTAATCTTGCTGGAATAGATGAAGTTTTACATATCCCTGTTGCCCATGGAGAAGGCAGATTCACAACAACAGACAAGGAACTTATTAAACAATTGATAAAAAATGAGCAGATCCTGTTTAGATATTGCGATGAAGATGGCAATATTGATGAAAAATACCCTATAAATCCAAACGGCGCAGTTTATAATATTGCTGGGATAACAAACAAGGAAGGAAATGTTTTAGCGATCATGCCGCATCCTGAAAGAGCTTCATGGAACAAACAGCTGCCTTATTTTGAGCAGCATAATTTTGAAGAAAATGAAAAAGCAGCTCCTTGCATGAAACTCTTTGAGAGCATCAGAATGTATTTAGAGAAGAGGATGAAGTAAGAAAATGACATCAACAAAACCCATTGAGATGTTTGTAAGATTAGTTGTTCCAGATAACATAGCTTTGACTGCAAAGCACACTCTCCACAAGATAGGCTTTAAGATTGCAGACTTGAGAAGAGAGGATTATTATAGTTTTTCTGTTGATGCAAAGGATCCTAAAAACACAAAAGACAAGAATACAGAAGATCTCAAGAATCTGCTTGCAAAGACAGACATCCTGGCAAATGCCAACAAGCATAAGGTAAGCTTTGATCTTGAAAGAGACGGCACAAAGATATTAGTTACAGATATAGATAATACAGGACAAGGATTATTGCACACTTTAAGAGAAAGGTTAGGATTTGCGCAGATTCAATCTGCAAGCTCTGGCACTTTATGGACATTTATAGGATGCAAAGAGGAAGATGCAGTCAAGATGACAAAAGAGCTGCTGATAAATGAGCATTATCAGGAATTTAAATTACTTCAGTAAATAGCAAACTTTAATAACATATTATTATTGTATAAATAAAATTGATAAAAAATTTAATAAAAGGATAATAACAAAACCAAGAGGTAGATCATCATGGCAGAACTGTTTGACAAGGATTATATGAAGGCAAGCGCAAAGTTTAAAGAAGCATCAAAAGAGCAGGTAGAAGCTTTTAAGAAATACAAGGAAACCCTGACTAAAGGACCATTTGACAAGAAGACTTCTGAATTATTGATGCTAGCAGCAGGCATTGCTATCCAGTGCGATTACTGCATTGATTCTCATTCCAAGAAAGCAAAAGCTGCTGGCGCAACTCCAGAAGAGCTGGCATTTGTCGTTCATTTAGCAGCAGAAGTCAAGCATGGCGCTACTGTTAGTTATGGATTAAAAGCGCTGCAGGAATAAAAGAGAGATATTTTATTTTTTTAATTTAAACTGTTTTAATCTCAACATCTTGTCTTATAGGAAGCTTCATTTCAACAACCACTTTACCATCATTATGATATGCTCGTATTGAGCCACCATGAGCATCGACATATTTTCTCGCGATTGCTAATCCCATTCCAAATCTTGAAGCCATAGAAGTATATAAAGGCAAAAATATTTGATCTATTTCAGGTTCTGTTGTTAATGGCACACCGTTTCTGCCGATTAGTTTACCTGGATTTAAGACACGAACAGTTAAATATTCACCATCAGTTATTGTATCAATACAAACATCACCTATTTTGCCTTCTAGCTCCCTAAACGCATTATCTTTTAATGCTCCCAACACTTCCTTTATTTTAGATGGATCCATATCAATAGAACCATTTGTACAATAATTTTTTTTTACAGTTATACCATCTTTTTCTGCAAATACAGTATCCATTAATTCATGAACATCAATATTAATGAAATCATATCTTGCAGGATTATAGCATTTCTGTAATAGAGTAGCATATTCAAGAAGTCTTCTAATCTGTCCATCTGCTTGCTCTAAAGAAATATCAGGTGATTGAGAACTGTACACAGCCTCTCTTGCTTCTCCGATATATCCAATTACGCCACCAAGAATATTACGGATGTGATGTGGAGTTAGATGGGACAATAATTCAAGCTGTTGTTCTAATAGTTTAACACGTAATTCTAACTCTTGAACTCTTTCTGGATCTTCATTATCTTGTGCCATTTTATATTAAGTAACAAGCAATCGTTTTTAAATCTTTTGATATTAACTACTATATGATAGTTATTTTAGAAAGATTTTTAAATAAAGCACATCTTACAATGAAAATGACACAGACACTTGATAATAAAGTAAGGATATTGTTGCTAGAAAACGAACCTAATCAAATCAGAGCATATACTGATAATATTCAGCTAAAATGCGGTCTAGGGATTGAGGTAGAACCTGTTGCAACAGTAGAAGAGGCTAAGAAACGTATAGACTCTAATGGCAGCTCATATTATTCTCTGGTAATTATTGATCAAAGGGTGGATGACAGCTTAACAGGCAGTGATCTTGCAGTATATCTAAGGTCTAAAGGAGAAACAGGTTCTGGCAAAAATGGGATAAGATACAGAAGCCCAATAATCATAGCCAGCGGCAGCCCGATTAGAGATATCCAAGAAAGATTGCTCTCACAGAAAATTATTGATGTAAATTATTGGCAAAAGGGAAGTGATTGGGTAGCATTAATCAAGGATGTTAATCAGCTGCTGAACAGAGAACTGTTGCAAAGATTAGATTCTGCATTATCTGCAGTAATTTTTTCAAGCTTTTTAGAACAAAAGCAAGATAGAATTGATGGTTTAAAACATCTTTCACAGGAGGTGATTAAACTTTATAATGGCATTAAAGAACAATATGATTTATTTGTAAAGCCTGATACTACTCCTGATGCGATAATGGAAAAGTATGTTGAGACTGTTAAGAGTATAGGCAAATGCCTCTGGCCATTGCTATCCAAAGTACAGGAAAATGCTTCTGCTTTAGTAGATATGTTGGAAGGAGAGGATAAAAAATATTTATCTCTTGTGGTAGATGGTGCAGACAATGCTGAAAAGCTTTTAGATGCAGCTTATTCAAGATTTGAACTTTTGGAAGAATGCACATATACTGTTCTGTTTCTAGATGACCAGCAGGAAAACAGGACCTTGTTACAAAGAGCTTTGCAAGGAAGAGAATTTAATTATCACGGCAAAAAGATCAAGTTTAAGGTAGTATCAGCAGCTACGCATGAAGAGGCTGTTTCTTATCTTCAAGTAAATGATGTTGATTTTTTCCTTACTGACATGAAAATGCCTAATGTTACCGGAATTGAGGTACTTGATATGGTAGGAAAGAAGGGAGATGATGGAAGGTATACTCCTCATTCACAATTTAAATTACCATCTGGAAGAGCTGCATTATACACCACATTAACAAGCACTGAAGATGAGAGAAAAGCAGAAGAGCTTGGTGTACCATATCTACACAAGCCGATGGATCCTAACAATTTACAGAAGAAAATCTGTGATTTAATAGAACAAAACCCATAATCTCCGCAAGCTTTTTATACGATTTCTGATATATGATTTGATTACACACTTTAGAAGATACTTTTAATCATGAAGAGGTTACTATGCCAAACAAAGAGAGCATTAAAGATAACAGGATAAATGAGCACAAAGTCCTAGTCTTATTTGCATCTGAGACAGACAAAGATGTCTACAATGAAATAACTAAGATTCTTGATAAAAACAACATTAACTTTTCACTAAGGATTGCCTCTGCGCACAAGACGCCAGAGCTTGTCCAGCAGATACTTCAGGAAGAGGATTTTGATGTTGTAATAACAGGCGCAGGCTTGGCTGCTGCTTTGCCAGGCGTGATTGCTGCAGAAATAACAAAGCCAGTCATTGGTGTCCCATGCAAAGGAAGCTATGAAGGATTAGACGCATTGCTCTCAATCATCCAGATGCCGCCAGGAATCCCTGTATTGGCAGTTGGAATAAATAATCATTCAAGCGCAGCAAACAATGCGATAAGAATGTTAACTCAATATGAATTTGTGAATATCATCGGCAACAGTGATTCAAAGCCAGTAAAAAGAGCAATTGACATGATGCAGCAATTTGATAACAAGTTCAAGATCTCTGAAAGTTTAGACAAAGATGCTGTAAATATAAAATTTATAGAGTTAGGAGAAACCATAAAACACGAAGACGCATTAGTGATCTATTGCGCAGTAAGCGAAGATGACAAGGCAGAAGCTGCATTGAATCTTCTAAAAATGACAGAGCATGGTTTATGGGTGGGATTAAACAGAGGAGATAACGCAGCAGTTGCTGCATTGGAGATAATCAATTTAGACAATCGCCATGATGAAGTCTTCTCATACTACAGAGAAAGCCTGAAAAAGAAGATAGTTGAGACAGATAATAGCGTAAAAGCAAATAGTTCTAAAAAGAAAGGAAATAAGGATAAAAAAGAGAATAACAGTAAAAACTTAAAAACCAACAAAGCAAAAAAAACAGATAAAAAATTATTCTTCAAGTGAATAACTTTAAATAGACACCTATAATTAGTGCAAATTACTTGCAATTACAGATTTAAGAATGGATCAGTAAAAGATGAACCATACAGCCCTAGTCTGGATATACTCTATAATAAGCGTATCGATAATCAGCTTAATCTCATTAGTTGGAGTGATAGCATTATCCATAAAGATAGAGAGGCTAAAGCAGATCCTTCTGTTTCTTGTAAGCTTTTCAGCAGGAGCTTTATTTGGTGATGCGCTTATCCAGTTATTGCCGCAGAGCTTCAGGGATTATGGCATAACTGTCTACATCTCTTATTATGTTCTTGCAGGAATCCTGTTCTTCTTCATAGCTGAAAAATTCATCCACTGGCATCACTGCCATCTTCATCCTGATAAGACCCATCCTCACCCATTCGTATTCATGAATCTCATTGGAGATGCTATACATAATTTCACAGACGGCATGATAATTGCAGCAAGCTATGTAGTCAGCATACCTATAGGGATTGCAACAACCATTGCAGTCCTTCTACACGAAATTCCTCAGGAGATAGGTGATTTTGGTGTCTTGCTGCATGGCGGCATGAAGACTTCAAAAGCTGTAATGCTGAATTTCATTGTCGCGCTTACAGCTGTCCTAGGAGCAGTATTTGCATTGATATTAAATGAGTATGTTGCAGGCATCAACATGTTCATGATTCCGTTTGCTGCTGGAGGCTTTATCTACATTGCAGGCTCTGACCTTATACCAGAATTGCACAAGGAAGTCGAGATGAAAAAATCATTCATACAACTGGCTTCATTCGTACTTGGCATACTTCTGATCGTTGTTTCACTTAAGTTTTCATAAACAGTTATTTGCCTAAAAATAGCAGGGGTTATTTTTTATTGCTGCACACTGTGCATATACCACAGATATCTATCTGGAAATGACAGATATTGCCTTCAATCTTCTTTTTCATGAAATCGATATTGTCAAGAGTTATATGGCTTGTCTTTCCGCATCTCTCGCATGTGAAGTGGCAGTGATTTTTAGGATGCGTCGAGTAGATTACCCTTCTATCGCAGAGATAAGAATGGATCTGCTCATTTTTCTTCATCTCTTTTAAGAACCGGTATACTGTAGCAATACCTATCTTATCATCTTTCTTTTTTACCTTGCTAAAAATTTCATCTGCTGTAAAAAAAGAACTGCAACTGGCCAATTCTTGTGAAAGAAGCTTCTTTTGTAGAGTCTGCCTTGATTGCCTTACCATGTTATTGATAATCAAAATCATTAACATTTATAAATATTGGTATTTTAATGAAATACCAGATAGATTTAAATAGAAGTGATAGCAGATTTAATTATTGCAATTAGTTTGCAATAAGATTTGTAAAATGCAATAAGATTTATAAAAAAAGCAAAGAGGAGAAAAGCCATCATGAGCACACTAGCGCAAACCTGGACCTATTCATTAGTAAGCGTATTGATAATCAGCCTGATATCTTTTATAGGGATAGTTGGGCTCTCAATAAAGATACATAAATTAAAGCAGATCGTGCTTTTTCTGGTCAGCTTTTCCGCTGGAGCATTATTGGGAGATGTGTTCATCCACCTGTTGCCTGAGCTTGTCGAAGAATACGGATTTGGCCTGAATATGTCATTATATGTCCTTTCAGGCATTGTGTTTTTTTTCATCGTTGAAAAGTTTATACACTGGCACCATTGCCATATCGAGCCCAGCAAAGATCATCCTCATCCGTTTGCATTGATGAACCTATTGGGAGATGCAGTGCATAATTTCATAGATGGCCTGATAATTGCAGGCAGCTATCTTACAAGCATGCCTGTCGGTATCGCAACAACAACTGCAGTTATTTTGCATGAGATCCCTACAGAAATAGGAGATTTTGGTGTATTGCTGCATGGCGGCTTCTCAAAAAATAAGGCTCTTGTGATGAATTTCCTTTCAGCGATAACAGCCATATTAGGCGCGATTGTTGCACTGCTGTTAAGCGCTTACATCCCAAACCTTAATAAGTTCCTTATCCCATTCACCATAGGCGTTTTTGTTTACATCGCAGGCTCTGATCTTATACCAGAGCTTCACAAGGAAGTCAATGCTCATAAGTCATTTATCCAGCTTGTTACGTTTGTGCTTGGGATTGTTGTTATGGTATTGCTGTTAGGGATTGAATAAGATAGATTATATGTGCATAGCAGCTGCTTTGTAAATTTTCATTATATACTCAATTAAAACAATAAAAAATATAAACCGATCAGGTATTCTTGAATTATGCTAACAGCACAACAGCTAAAAGAGCAATTGAAACACACTTTAGACACTACAGATTTCCCAAGCTTGGGAAAAAAGTACGAGGGCAAAGTCCGTGATAATTACACTCATGAAAACAAGCGCATTATAATTACAACTGACAGGATTTCTGCATTTGACAGAGTATTATGCACACTGCCATTCAAAGGCCAAGTACTTAACCAGATGGCAGTCTTCTGGTTTGAAAAGACAAAGCACATTGTAAAAAACCATTTGATTGATGCACCTGATCCAAATGTAAGTGTAGTGCATG
>JAGVZX010000058.1 GCA_018302185.1 Candidatus Woesearchaeota archaeon | reverse complement strand
TACCCTGTGTTATATTATAAGTCGCATTTATACCTGTGTCAGTAGAATTTATTCGGAAGATAGTGGTCAAGTTATTAATTCCACCTGTATCATTTAAGGTAAACGTTATTGTTGTTGTATTATCATTTGTTACATTAACTGCGGAAGTTGGATATGTTATTGAAATTTCAGGAGGTGATGTCCCAGTCAATGTCCTGGTAACAGAGAATCCAGGAGCATCAGTTGAAGTTTCATTATTCTGGCAGCTTACGTTCCATGTCTGAGCGCCATCTTTGATAGTTACATTATTGCTTAATGTTTTAGCTGTGCCGTTAACAGTCACTGAGCTGTTGACAATTGTGCCATTTAATCTCAAATAACATGTTTGATTGTAAGTAGCTACAGTGTTAAATTCACTAAATAGAGTATAAGTAAATGTTGTTGTCTCAGTAGTTATTGTTGCAGAGTTAGCCGGACTAGTAACATTGATTATATCGACAAATGGCCTTGAAACACTAGTAGTAAAGTTTTTATAAGTATCATTTAGCAGATAATATTGCGTAGCATTAAATGAAAATATAAATTGCCCGCCCTTAGTAAATGTTGTAGGGATTGTAAAATTTATCCTAAACATAATTGCTGAATCTGAGAAGTTAACACCTGTTAGATTTACAGTAGTAACAATATTAGGAGTAGCGGTTAAGTTTGAACTGCCATTATAATTAAACTTAGTTCCGTTCCATGTGGAAATACCATAACTAGTTACATTAGTGCCGCCCAATGTCTGTACTGCTATACTAATGTTAAAGATTAAATTCTTCAAGGTAGTATTATCATTTGTTACATTTATTATTGCAACGCAATCTTCGCCAGTATTACAGCCATATGAGCTCTTATCAGACTTAAATGATATATCACCTTCAACCTGATACAATGAGAACTCAGTGCTGATTGTGACAGGGAACTGCCAGGTACTTGAATCGCCTGTTTGTGCTATCTTTGTTGCATTGCCAGTCACATCTACACAATTAGAGAGATTAGTTTGATCGCAGTGCTTTAATTTATCTCCAGTAACAGGTAATTTGATCTCTACAACATCTACGCCATAATTTTGATTGAATGAGTCAAATTTATCCCCATCCATACCCATAAAAGTATCACCGCCTGAGGTATTGTACAAGAATGTCGAGGATAAGTTAGAAACAACACTGCTTATTGAGCCTGTAATATCTAATCCTTTTAAAGTTATTTGCCAAGGTTCAGAAGACTGAGGATTGCTAAAAGTGATAGTCGTATTCTGAGTTACACTATAATTAGATTTAGTGCCTGTTCCGCCGCCTGTGCTGTTAAAATCCAAAACACCATCTCCACCAAAGTCTATCGTAAAGGAAAGATTACTTAATGGATGCGAAGGACCGATACTTGGAGGACGTATATATTCATCAAATGAAACAACATAACTGCAAGTAGTGCAATCAGTTGAACTTGCACTTGCTTTTGTAGTAAAGTTCTGACATGAGCTCTTTGCACAATTATCGCTTAAATCGCATGTTTTTGTCTTGAAGAAATAAGTAGTATTAGCAACCAATGTCCAGTCTAATTTAGAGTCAGAATTGCCGCCTGTATTATCTAGATGCAAATCATGGAAAGATTTGTAATTATCGAACGTATTAGCATTAGTAAGAGATACATCTAAAACAGTTTCATTTAGAGTAGTACACGATGAACTAGTGCCATAAAATTCAACTGTTGCATTTGTTGGCTCATTTGTAACTACTTTAATAATACCCCCATCAGGGAATGCATCAAATTGCTGCAAGCTTGTCTTAGGCGCAGTTTTATCATTAGTATCTTTCTTATAGCCAAATCCTGTACCGCTTCCGCACTGGAATGAGTCATATTTACACCCAGGATCATTGCAATCCGTCAATTCATTGCCATCATTATCCACCTGATCTTTGCATTGGGGCCCAGATTCTATAGGCACAAACCCATATTGCTTAAATTTAGCGCAGTCAGGATCTTGGTCTGATGTATATCCATCACCATCTATATCTGCGCCAGGAACATTACATGCTTCCATCTTAAAGTCTATTGAACCAGGAGTATAGAAGAAAGGCCCTGCAGTATCAACAGGCCAGGTATCATTTGTAGTAGTATTTGCTGTCGAAACAAATATTTTTATATTCTGCTTAGGATTAGATATATCAACTTTATTGAGAATTTGGATATGCGCGCCTGCAAAACCTTGTGAAACCATAAAATCATCTATATAACACCCAAAGTCCATAGATGCAACCTGTGCTTTACTGACCAACACCCATTTTGTTGCATTGTTTAAGAATTGGTTTGCATTAAGCCCGCATTTATATAATAATTTTACTTCAGTAGTACCATTATTTTCATAAACCACTTTATACTCATAGCCAGAAGCAATCGTATTGTTATTAGGAGTGCCTGTTGCAGCAGTAGTAACATTGCAGCCTGTTGAAGCATTAGCATCAACATCTATAAACCTATAATATTTGCCAGTGCTGTTAAACTTAGCGCCTAATTGCTTATCAAGATGAAATTGCCTGCAGCCTGCAAAATTAGTTATATTTTTCAAGCCTATACCTAAATCCATATTCTGAGGACTATCATGATAACCTATGCCAGCAATATCTAACCAATCTTGACCGCCCGCATCATCTGTTGCATCAGTGCCAAGGATAGTAGGAGGAGCATCCATCTGCATACCACCGCCCATCTGCTGATCAAATAAAGGATCGCATAAGCCCACCGAGCCTATCTGTTTCCAAGTACACCCAGTTAAATTAGTGCAATAAGAAATATTAGTATTATCTCTTGCAAAACAATCTGAACCAAACCCTAATTGAGATGCACCCATCGGACCGCCACTAGGTCCGCCCTGTTGCCCCCCTTCACCGATAGTAGGGACAAACCCCCCACCCATACCAAATCCGCATGCTGGATCCATCGAACAGTCAGTATCTTTACAATTTTCTAGACCATCCCCATCTTCATCACCTGGATACATACACAATTCACCAGACCTATTAGCACCTGGACCAAATTTAACAACTTTAATGCACCCGACAAAACCAAACTCAGGATTAATGCCCGCATTGCTTACATTATAAAGAGGATAACTAGATTGAGGAGAATAACTATCTATCCAAGTGCAATTTACATTATTAGTATTCAATGCACTGGTATTGCACGTTGCTTCAGTATAACAAGCAGCACAATTAGTGGCACAACTGTTAAAGCCCTGATATGCCTTAGGATCACACCAGCCATCTATTGAACCATCACCATTAAAATCATTGTTGAACTGATCATTTGTCCAAGTGCAGTTTGCTTTACTGGCATCACATACAGCCTGTTTATTGCATGCAAAGCAATCATTCTGACAATTACCAGAACTGCCAAAATCAGTATATGCCTTATCAAAACTACAGAAGCCTAACCCATTTGGCGCCTTACTGATATTCTGGAATTTACATATACCTAAAGTAGAATTTTCACATTGGTTTTTTGCTTGAGTAGTAGTATTGCTAAAAGACCCCTTACCTGGTGCATTGATATTATTTTCGCATGCAGGACACATCTGATCACATGACATTGCGCCGCCGCCGCCTGCTGAACCAAAACTTGGTTCACATTTACTTTCAGTAACAGTTGATTTTGTACCATAGAGAGGATCTATTTTTTCAAAAGTAAATGTCTTCCAATTACCGCTTGCTGCTTGACATGCTGCTTGAGTAGAGATATCAAAGAACCCGCCGCCACCAAATCCGCCGCCGGAAGGAGCAGGACCATTAGTGCCAAACACAGAACTTGAATCAAACACACACCTAGGATTAGCAATTCTTTCAGGAGTGCTGGTATTATCAAATCTGCACGGCATATATTGATTATTTTTTAGATTAATACATTCAGTAGAGCTATTGCCTGCATCTTCACAGAACTTAAATGCGCCTGCAGTTTTGTTATTGAACGCATCTTTGCAAGTAGTCTTAGTCGCATTAGACACACAAGCAGAACCAGTCCAACTGCAGCACGTCGCCATAAGAGGAACATTGTCACACATACCACTAGCAAAAGGTGCACTCGGATTTATATCTTCACATCTCACACCCCTATTAGGATCAAAACTTATATTCTGATAACAAGTAGTTGATTCATTATAACAGATAGATTTGTTCAATTTTGAACATTCATCTATTTTAACATTGAATGCTGAACACATAACTATTGCAAAAGAACCGCCGCCGCCTGAACTTCCGCCGCCGCCTGTTGCAGTATTATCTTTGCAAAATCCACCAAAATCATCCCAAAAACATGAGCCTGCACCAAAACATGCATTTTTATTAGTGTTCATAGCGCACCCATAGGTAGGGATACTGCCTAGAGTGATATTATTAGTGCCATTGTTGAATTTATATGAGAACACCATATGAGTGCTGTTCCTTAGGCTGACTTTGATGATTGCATAAGATGATTTTTCAGTATACACGATTATACCATCATCTGCTGCGTAAACAGGAAAAGAAGGCCTGTTTGTACCAGATTGCATAGTGCTTTGATCTCTTGCATAAGGAGTAAAATCCAGATTTATGTTTGGACCCATACCATCTATCTTTGCGCTAACTTTAGAAACAAGCCAAACCCTGAAAGCATCTGTGCCAGGACTGTCTGGCGGACCAGTAGGAGTCGCACTCCCATTAAAAGTGATATCTGTACCAGTTAAAGAAGCAGTAGCCAATCCGGTTGAAAAATTAAACCCGTAATTTGTTTGCAATGCAACATTACTGCCAGATAGGATAGCATCAGACAATGCAGAAGCAAACGAAGCAAATGATAAAACGATAACAGCAGAAAGAACTAGTAACATAACTAATCTTAAATAGCTACAATTATTACTAAAATCACCTGATTTTTTTTGCAAACGCTCACCTACTTTTTGATAAAATAAACAATGATAATACAAAAATTAAGATTAATTATTCCAACATGAATAATTTATGATACGATAAAAATCTACTAGTATATAAACCTTTTTATTTCAAGTAGTTTTATCGTCTGAAAGCATAATCTTTTTTTAAACCATAATTTTTCATCACTTTGAAAAAATGAATTTTTCTCGACGAAAAGTATAAGATTAATATTTTTTTAGATTGACTCAAGATTATTTTATTATTAAGATTATAGTTGAAATATTATATTTGAAGGGGTTATTATTAATTGTTTAGTATTATTAGTATTTACTATATTTTTGTAATCTATTTTTAGGGATCAGCTGAAAAACTGCATCATCAGATTTGATTCCCTTGCTATTTTTTTGTTTTGAGAAGATAGCTTATTATTAGCGAATAATTTTTCGCGCTCATTTTTTTGATTGGAATTTTGCAGACCTGATAATAGAGGATAATTGTTGTAAAGGTAGAATGTGCCGCCGATATATTTTTCACTGATCTTTATGCATGCATTCTCTATCTGCGTGTAAGAGTTATATTGCCAGTTTAGATTCTCTATTATCTTGGAATTTATGACATGCAGAGTTTTATCCTTGCTGTACAAGACTGAGCTGAACTTAGAAACATCAGCTGCCTGAGTCAAATGAATTTGAGAAATGTTGTGTGAATCTGGCTTTTGCGGACTTTGTTGCTGATAAAATTTAGAAGCAGATGAAGTTTTCAACGCAGAAGAATATTTTTTTGACAGCATTCTTAAACGCTTGACTACAGCCAGATGCTTATTTTTCGCGTTCTGAGAATTTGTGTAAAACTTAAGCATTGAGCCCCACCAACTGCACGCTTAATTTACTGATTTTATGGATAAAATATCTATGTGATATATTATATATAGTAATAAGGCAATGTATTATAAATAACCTATTACCTATTTTTTGCCATTTATAGAAAGATTTATATATTTTATTGTATTAATGGTAAATTACCAGTCAAAATTACTGCTTTATTACTAAATTAACAGGTTATTTTCTGTTGTTTCATGGTTTAAGTTTATGATTTAAAATAGCTTTAGATACTTGACAACAAGATGCAAGACACACTCTCAAACAAAAAAGGTAACAATAATGACAATAATAAAAATTATTATAATAATAGTGGCAATACCAAATCTTCAATAAAATTGGATATTATAGATAGAAAGATCTTGTTTGAGCTTGACAAGAATGCGCGCATCCCCACAACACAGCTTGCAAAAAAGCTGAACATTTCTAGGGAGACATGCAAGTACAGGATTTCAAATCTCTTAAAAAATAGTGTGATTGACAAATTCAGCGCAATAATTAATCCAAGCAATCTTGGATATAAAATGTATAAGATACATCTGCAGCTCACAAACATCGGTGAAGAGCGAGAAAAATTTTATGATTATCTTTACACTCACCCAAATGTATATTGGATAGGCATATGCAATGGTTCATGGGACCTCATAGTGACAATGTTTGCCAATGATGCGCAGGAATTCTACAGAATGATTAATGAGATATCATATAGGTATAGGCACATAATTGCAAGAAAAGTTGTTGGCACGTTTGTTGATTCATATTTTTACAGAAAATCTTTTTTCACAAATGAGATCGAAAAAGCTATAAAAGTTGGAGGCAAAATTATATTTAACCAGATAGATGAGATAGACAGGAAGATAATAGAGATTCTTTCAAATGATGCAAGGATCCCCATAACTGAATTGGCAATACTGACTAAAACTGCGACAGGCAAGCTCCACCATAGGATAAAAAAGCTTGAGGAAAAAGAGATAATAGTTGGATACAGGCTCTCCCTTAATCTTGCAAAAGTTGATATGGAAGCGTTCAAAGCTCTTATCTATTTTAATTACATAGATGAGAAAAGAGAGAAAAGCCTATTGGAATATCTTCATCAGCTGCCTTATGCTTCATATTATCTGCGAGTCATAAGCCCATGGGAAGGAGAGATAGAGTTCATTGTTGAGGATTATAATCATTTCAATGCGATAATTAATGATATAAGAAAGAAGTTCTCTGATCTGATAAAAAACTATGAATCTGTATTCATTAGTAAAGAAGCCTGGCTTCCAGGATTATATAAAAAGATTTAACTAGATTTTATTTATTCTCCCAGCATAAATGTGCTTATTAATAATAAAACTCCAGACAAAACATATAATATTGCATTAATGATTGGGGGATAAGCAGGGATATTGAATGTGATTGCATTGATCTTATAGAGGGTAGGAATTAAGACACTAGTCATAATAATGATACCGAATATCATTGCGCCATAGCCTAATTTTCCACCTTCTTTCCAGCCGTCTTTGACAAGCGTAGCCCCGGTCATCATGATAATTGCAGTAATAATATAAGTCATTATAGCCAGCTGCGGCAGCTGAAAGTCTGTTACTGCAAGCTCATATAAGATAGGCACACCGCCAAGAAACATCAAGAATAATGAGTGAATGATATGTTTCGGAATTTTAGGCAATGCAAATGTTATTGCAAATCCTCCAAGAACACTAAATGCAATGATATTCATAGTTAAAGGATCTACTGCCTGCGCTGATTGTTGTGTTGTTTGGGCAACTTGAGTTGCAGTTTCTGGTATAGCCATACAATTGTAAAAATAACGATAGTATATAAATATTTTAGTTTAAAATTAGCACCAGACTGCAATTTTTAAGTATTTGTCTCAGAAGGTTCTACGCTCATCACACTTCAGACGGGAATAACATCATCATCGACAAATGGAACAAAAGTTACGCCTATTTATAATTTTTATTGTAAAAAATGTTATTAATGTAAATTTACCCTCTCAAAAACTTCTTTCTCATACTGATCAAAATCATTTGACTCATTGACTTTGACACGAGCAACTTTGCCGTTCACAGCTGCTTCTGCAACCGCTTTTGCTACCCTAGGTACAACCCTAGGGTCAAATGGCTTTGGAATGACATACTCTCTGGAAAGCGGATTTTTTGCATCAAACAATTTTTTCTTTGCATCCCTTGGATAAGCTTTCTCAAGAAATTTTTTAATGGTAGAAGGAACTTCCTCATTTGCGATCTGAGCAAGTGCATTAGATGCAGCAAACTTCATTTCCTCAGTTATATTTGTTGCTCTTACATCTAGCGCACCTCGGAAAATGCCTGGAAATCCAAGGACATTATTCACTTGGTTATCAACATCGCTTCTTCCAGTTGCAACAATAAATGCTCCAGCTTTCTTAGCAAGCTCAGGCATGATTTCAGGAACAGGATTTGCCATCGCAAAAATGATTGCCTTATCTGCCATCTTTTTTACCATCTCTTCTGTAACGCAATTTGCCACGCTTACACCCAAAAACACATCTGCACCTTTTAATGCCTCTGCTAGATTCATCTCACCAACTGGTGAATTCTGCGCAAAATATTCTTTATATTTGTTCATATCATCTTTTCTTCCTGCATAAATTAACCCTTTCCTGTCGCACATAAAGATATTCTTTCTTTTGACGCCTGCATATTCATAGAACTTTGAGCATGCAATACCTGCTGCACCTGCTCCATTAACTACAACTTTTATCTCAGAGATCTTTTTGCCAGACAGCTTCAAGCCATTAAGCAATGCAGCAAGCGAGATTATCGCAGTCCCATGCTGGTCATCGTGAAAAATAGGAATCTCTGTCTCTTTTTTCAATCTTTCTTCAATCTCAAAACAAGCCGGAGCAGCGATATCTTCAAGATTTATTCCGCCAAAATTCGGCTCAAGCTGTTTTACAGCTTCAACAATCTTATTTACATCACTATGGCCTATATTCCCATTCTTTCCATTTTCACTACCCACCCTCACATTCTGCAAACATATTGGAAAAGCATCTACATCAGCGAATTTTTTAAACAAGACAGCTTTGCCCTCCATGACCGGCAATCCTGCATGAGGCCCTATGTCCCCTAAACCAAGCACTGCTGTACCATCTGTTACAACTGCAACCATATTGCCGCGATTAGTATATTTCCAAACATCATTTTTGTTTTTGTTGATCTCTAAGCAAGGCTCTGCAACTCCAGGAGTATATGCAAGAGAAAGCTCTTCCTGGGTATCACACTTCTTGCTGCTTACCACAGAAATTTTTCCTGCAGGCTTTGCTGAGTGATAATCAAGCGATTTTTGTTTCAAATCTTGTGCCATATTACAAATAAAGAAATATTGCTTATTTAAGAATTATTCTATTTTAGAACCTATGTAAATAAAAAAAAGCAGTTGAGACTGCCAAATTTGATGAACACAAATCAAATTATCCTGTCAAGTAGGGTCGGGCAATGCCATTTCATTGAACAGTTATATTTACACATTAATCAAGCTCCTCTAATCTCCCATCCAGTTTCTAAGCGTAGAGGAGACACAACTTATCCATAGAACCTGCTAGTGTTCATCGGCAGTCTCAACTGCTTTTGATTAAAGTAAACAGGGTTAGCTTTTACACCACAGAAACAATCTTCTCAAGCAACTGCTCAAATTTTGTATATCCAGCAGCTTTATTGAAATGCCCTGCATTCTTCACTTTAATCAGCCTGACATCAAGCATTGCAGAAAGCTTCTCCCCATTTCCTATGCAAACAAGAGGATCATCCTCTGAATAAAACACAAAGAAACGCTCTGCACTCATCTTAATTTTCTGCCAGTCAAAGTTTTTCTCAACAAATGGCTTGTCTGTCTCATAATACTTTATTGGCTTTACTCCAATTGACGCAGCAACAAAGAATGCTGCTTTTACTTTAACACCTAGCTTTACTCTAATTTTTTCCAACACCCAAAGCAAAAATCCACCACCCAAGCTATGCCCTATCAATAGAGTATCTTCATTGAGATATTTCTTATTTTCATATTCTTCAAAGACCTTGAGCCAGTTTTCAGGGCTTTGATTTTCAGGAGTAGGAAACTGCGGAACAATCACTTCATAATTATATTTCCTTAATTCTTTTTTCAGCCAGGGAAACCAGTTTTCATCTGCATTTCCTGCTGTTCCATGAAATATTATTGCGTACTTCATTTTATTTTAATTATTTTGTTAGTATATATTTTATGATTATAAATGCACCAGAAATTTTTTATTTATTATACCCGCTGCCAGAACCACCATAATTTCCTCCACCGCTACTGCCTGAATAACCTCCACCAGAACCGCCATCTCCGCCAGAATAATTTCCACCGCTACCTCCGCTTGCATAATCTGCCCCAGAGCTAGCTGCATAGCCAACACCTGCACTATCACTTCCCATCGCAAATTTCTTTGCTTCTCCTTCGCTCATGCCAAATTTGTGCTGCAGAAATGAAATACAGCATGGGCAGCTTCTTACCTGCATTGGCTGTGCTTGTGAAGATGAGCCGCTTCCAAGCTCATTCTGCTGCTGCATCCTCTGCTCTTCGATTGTCATTTTCTTCTCCTGTTTTTCATCGCCTTGCATTGATTTCTGAAAGCTATGTCCAGAGCCGATAACTGCTTCAGGATTACCTTGTGTAAATGAGAATAAAGTCTGCTGCGCTGGACGCAAATGAGCTTCCCTATTTTCGATCTGATGCAATTCTAGAGCTCTGTTTATCCTTTCTTTCTTTTCTTCCTCAGAGACATAACTCTCAATTCCCTGATCTCTTGGTGGCTCTTGTGCAAATTGCATTTTTGTCCTCTATACTCACTCAACAATACATTTCTTCAAATCATCTTCAATCTTCTTGAAATCAAATTTCTGGCCGATAAAGACTATATGTGTTTGTTTTTTTTCGGTATTTGTTTTTTTATTTTCTTGCTTATTATTTTCCTTATTTTTTTCTTTTTTATCAATAACTTTCTTATCACTTACAACATCATCTGTCTTCACATCGATCCTTCTTCCTACCTGCTGATACACAGCTTTATGTTCTAATCCTTTGAAATATATGATGCCTTTGCTCCTGAATATGTTATCAGGCAATTTTTGCGCAAATGCCTGGAATTTCCTTATATCAAGCAGTTTATCTGCTTTGAACATAAATGAAACTATCCCATCTTTATCAATGTGATTGCCAAACTCATCATGCTCATGGTCTTCCTCTTTCCATTCGCCTTTCTCGTCTAAAAATCTTTTGACATCAAACTGCCCAATATTTAATATCAGCTCAAGATTAACTTTGCTGTGCTTTGTGTCAATTATCCTTGCATGAGGAGCGATAAAATTTATCTTTTGCTTTATCTCAAAGAGTTTTGCATCTGTGACAGTATCAGTTTTGTTCAGCAATATTATATCTCCTGCTTTGATCTGGTCTTGTCCATTGCTTCTCTTCAGATTTTCTTCAAAATGAGCTGCATCTGCAACTGTAATAATACTATCCATCTCCGTCAGCTGCTGCAATTCCTTGAGAAAAAATGTCTGCGCAACAGGCACAGGATTTGCTAACCCAGAAGTTTCTATCATCAGATACTGCAAATCTTTATGTGTCCTGATTATCTTCAGGATCATCTCGATTATGTCTCCTCTTACCTGGCAGCAGATGCACCCATTGCTTAATTCAATTATGTCTTCCTTTGTGCTGACAATCAATTGGTTATCTATCCCAATCTCTCCAAATTCATTTACAATGACTGCAACCTTCAAACCTTTATTGTTTTGAAGGATATGATTCACTAAAGTTGTCTTTCCGCTGCCTAAGTAGCCAGTGATTATGGTGACAGGCAACCTTTTAGAGATAGGCGTATCATTTACTTTTTTTGATTTTATTTCTTTTTCTATCTGTTTTTTTATCTTCATTTTCATCGTCGGATTATATAATATAGTTAATGTATTTGTTTATAATATTATCTGAAATTATAAAAGATATAAGAATTTATTGGACAGTATTGACAGCAGCTACTTTCTTCTCCATTATCTTCGCAATTACAGAATCAGTAGCCACAATATGTGTTCCCATCTTTAACTCTTCTGGAGAAAAGCCTAATGCTAATCCGATCAGTTGTGGCAGATGTAATATAGGCATCCCTAATCTTTTTTCAATAATGCGTTCAGTATCTGGCTGCATTGAATCAAGATTTAGATGGCAAAGAGGACAAGGTGTTACCATGCAATCTGCGCCATTATCTTTGGCATCAAGCGTCTGTTTTCCTGCCATCTTTAAAGATGCATTTCTGTTCATCATTGTGATTGGAAATCCGCAGCATTTTGTCTTGCCTTCATAATCAACAGGCTCTGCTCCAAGCGCGCGAATCAACTTATCAAGAGAGGTAGGATTATCTGCGCTCTCAAATCCCAGCGTTTCCTCTGGTCGCAATAAGTAACATCCATAGAACGGCGCAACTTTTAATCCAGCCAATGGCCTTACAACTTTTTTCTGCAGATTCTCTAAACCATAATCTGCAATAAGGATCCAGAGCAGATGTTTTACAACTGCTGTCCCTTTATACTTCAACCCATCATGTGAATTTCCATGAAATCCGTCATTGTTTATGATGGTTTCTGCATTCTGAATATTTTCTTGCATTGATGATACTGCATTATTTTCATCAATATTTTTTTTATTATTCTTTTTCTCGCCTGATGCTTGTTGATACGGACTTTCTTTCTGTTGAATATTTTCATTTGCTATCTTCTCATTTATCTGCGCAAGAAATTCTGGATTCTCCTTGAACTTTTTATTGGATTTAGACATAACTCCCTGGCATGTGCTGCAGTGCGTCATGACAGGCAGCTGCAGTTCTTCTGCCATTGCAAAATTCCTTGCATTCAGTGCATCCCCTAATATTGGAGTCCTTTCATTGATTACTCCTGCGCCGCAGCAGCTTGCTCGTTTCAGCTCAACTAATTCAATTCCAAGGTGCTTGCAGATTAAAGTAGTAGAAGCATAAAGCTCTTTGCAAGCTCCTCTTGAGACACATCCAGGAAAGAATGCGTATTTGAAAGGTTTAGATTGCGATTTAGCATCTTCTGTTTTTTCTTCCTTATTTTTTGTTTTGTTTGCCATCTTTCAATTTAATTATTTTATTCTTTATTCGGATTCCTGTGCTCAAATAGTTCAGGCTCTTTGATATCCAATTTATTTGACATCTCTTTTTTCTCAAGCTCCAGATAGATTTTCTTGATTTCTTCTGCACCGACTATCGGCTTGTGCCAGATATCTGGCATCTTTCCTTTAAAATACATCCGCATACCTACAGGAGCCAACTGAAAAAAGCCAACAATATTCAGGCCAACAGATTTTATAGGCAATGTAACTTCGTTTATCCATCCTGCATGTTTCACTCCATCAGAAAATGCCTTGTGATGCCTTGCACCTGATGTATAGATGATTCCAGACTGCTGTGCATATTTTCTTATCTTTAATATCTGTTCCATGGGCGCAACTTTCATTGGACATACTTGTATACATGCAAAACAATGCGTACAGTCCCATACGCCATGATTGCCTGGCTTGTTTAATGAACGCAACCTTTCTTTTTTTCGCGTATCTCGAGGATCATCAACATACCTTAATGCGTGTGCAAGAGCAGCTGGCCCTAAAAATCTTTTTTCAACATCTAAAGTATTACAATCAGAATAGCAAGCTCCGCACATGATACATGAAGCAACAGCGTCTAGCTTCTTAGCTTCTTCTTTCTTCATGGTAAATTCTTTTTCAGGAAAATTTCCGTCATGGATGATCCAAGGCTTGACTGCATGCAATGCACCCCAGAAATTTCCCATGTCGACAACTAAGTCTTTGACAGGAACCATGTTGCCCATCGGCTCGATAAGTATTTCATCTGAGCAGAATGTTTCAGTAATCTTATGCACTTGAGTCTCACATGCTAATTTGGTCCTTTTATTGACTTTCATGCTGCAACTTCCACAGATAGAATTTTTACAATTGCGACGATAGGTTAAACTTCCATCATGACGCCACTTTATCAGGTCAAGGCAATCCAATAAAGTAGTGCCTTCTTTAACTTCAAGCTCAAATGTATCATATCTCACTGCATCTTCTTTTTTATCTTTTGCTGCATCAAATCTCTGGATCTTGAACTTTATCCTCTTTGTTTTAGCGTCTTTGGCACCAGGTTTGCTAAAAATATATTTAGGATTAGCTTTATGTTTCTCTTTTTTATGCTCTTCCTGTTTTTTATCTTTCATTTTCTATTTACTAAAACTACAATTACTCTAATACTTCCTTTCCTCTGGCTGGTGTTTAGTTATCACCACAGGCCTTTCATCTATCTTTATGCTGCTAGCTTCATCCTCATTCTTTGATATCATAAAATGCTTCAGGTATTTGAGGTCATCTCTCTTAGGAAAATCTGCCCTTGTATGTGAGCCTCTGCTCTCTTTCCTGTTCAAAGCAGAAAGCACAATAATCTCAGAGAATTTCAATAAGCTACCAAGCTCAAGAACTTCAACAAGATTTGTATTGAAAGTCCTGCTTTTGTCATCAATATTTATTTGAGTGTATACTTTCTGCAAATCATGAACAATCTCAAGTGCAAACTTAAGCTTCCTGTCATCTCTCAAGAGCCAGCAGTATTTCTCCATGGTATTCTGAAGCCCATCCCTATTTAAAAGTTCATCAATTTTTTTCTTCTCTTCTTCAAGCAGCTCTTCATTATAAACTTCCTCAAACTCACTATTTGCACAAAATAGGTTCATGACTCTTCCAGCTCTCTTCCCAAATACAACACACTCTAACAAAGAATTTGCACCTAAGCGATTAGCCCCATGCACAGAGATACATGCGCATTCCCCTGCTGCATATAATCCAAGCACTTTATTTTTTCCATCTTGAAGCACTTCACATTCTTTAGTGACAGGAATGCCACCCATCGAATAATGAGCTGTTGGTCTTATAGGTATTGGCTGAGTGACAACATCAATATGCATCTGCTTTGTGCACATCTCATGCACAAAAGGCAATTTTTCCATTATCTTTTCTTTGCCCAGATGCCTTAGATCAAGATAGACAAAATCTTTTCCACCAATGCCGCGTCCTGCAAGAATTTCGCTTTCAATCGCTCTGCTTGTTATATCTCTAGGAGCTAATTCCATCTTACTAGGCGCGTATTTTTCCATAAATCTCTGGCCTTTATCATTGATAAGATAGCCACCTTCTCCTCTAACTGCTTCTGTGACAAGCAATCCAATCTGATATAATCCAGTAGGATGTATCTGCACAAATTCCATGTCCTGTAAAGGCAAGCCTTCCTTAAGAACTAAAGCAAGTCCGTCTCCAGTGCTTGCATAATCATTAGAAGTTGTCTTATAGCATTTACCGTATGCGCCTGTTGCCAGCAGCACAGCTTTTGCCTGGATTAGCTCAATATTTCCTGTCTTTATATCTAGAGCGATAACTCCCTTGCAAACCTGCTGCTTGCTCCCATCTTCATTTATCCCTTCTGGCTCGATGATTAGTTTAAGCACATACCATTCCTCATATACTTTGACACCTTTCTTAAGAATTTGAGAATATAGTTCATGCAATAATGCATGCCCTGTCTTATCTGTTGCATAGCAAACTCTTGGCTTGGAATAACCGCCAAAATTTCTCTGCGCAATCTTGCCGTCATCTGTCCTGCTGAAAATTACACCCATATGCTCTAGATCAAATATTTCACCAGGTGCTTCTTTGACCATGTACTCAACTGCATCTTGGTCTGCCAAAAAGTCGCTGCCTTTCACTGTATCATACATATGCTCTTCCCAGGAATCCTGCATAGAATTTCCTATTGATGCTGCAATGCCGCCTTCTGCTGCACAGCTATGGCTTCGAAGAGGATGGACTTTAGAGATTATTGCAACACTGCCTTTAGCTTCTATCGCTGCTCGCATCCCTGCTAATCCGCCGCCAATGATTATGATGTCGTGCTGTAGCATAGTATCACTCTTTTTTTATGAACTAAATAATTTGTCAATTAAATTTAGTCCCATTAATAAAAGAAATATAATTTATATCATATAAATGTTTTGCTTAGTATCCAGCAATCTTCAGCCAATTCCCAAATATCAGCTTTGCATTGTTATGATATTCCTGCTTAACTTTCTCATACTGAACTTTCATTGCACCAACATCCAGTAATTTCAATTCATCATCTTCTGCTATCCATGAATTAAAAGTCTCTTCATCAACCTCAAAATGCCCTTGGATGCCATAAGCATTATCCTCAACTTTCACTATCTGGTTTTTGCAATGTTTGCCTGTTGCAAGACACTGCATCACACTGAGCAGTTCAACAGTTTCAGCATGCATCTGAAAAATTTTTAATTTTATTGCAAAAGGATCACCTGTATAAACTTCTTCTATACCATTAAATAATGGATCATATCTGCCAGCAAGAGTTAACTCAACTTCATAAGGCTCTCCTGCATTATCATAAACACCTATTTCTTTTACCTTAACTCCATCTGCTTCATTCACATAGACTGTGCCTCCAGTTGCTGCTACAAGCACCTGCATCCCTAAACAGATTCCAAGATAAGGCACTTTCTGCTCAACGCACTTTGCAGCAAACTCCAGCTCTTTAATCATCTTAGGAGTCTTGTCATTTGCGCTCTCTGGCCCACCAAATACAATCACTCCGCCATAATCTGATGGATCAGGAAATACAGTAGTATCATCTGCATCAATTATATCATAGCTGATATTCTTCTCTCTAAGAAATATTGCTATAAAGCCAAGGGATTCTCTAGGTATATTTCTGACAACTAATATTTTCTTTGGCATAATAATCACAGAAAAAGCAGCCTGATTTTAAAATTTTGTTACAGAAAAGCAAATTACCAAAAACTTTTATATAACGCAGCATTTTATATAACATATAATAACTTAACACGCTAGAGAATATTTACAACCGATAACACACCATGTCCTTCACAAAACTCAACTTCGGAACTGCAGGCATCCCTATTTCAACTGAAGACCGCAACACAGAAAATGGCATAAAAAAGATTAAAGAGCTTGGCCTTGGCTCAATGGAGCTTGAATTTGTAAGGAGCGTAAACATTTCTAAGGAAAAGGCTCCAATAATAAATAAGATCAGAGAAGAAAATGATGTCATCTTAACATGCCATGGTCAATATTTCATCAATTTAAACGCAGTAGAAAATGAAAAGATAGTTGCATCCAAACAAAGAATCCTGAACGCTGCAAGGATTGCAAATCTATGCGGCGCATTCAGCATGACATTCCATGCTGCATATTATTTAAACATGGAAAAGCCTGCTGTCTACAAGACAGTAAAAGAGAATCTGAAAGAGATAATTGAAACTTTAAAGCAGGAAAACAACAAGATTTGGATAAGGCCAGAGACAACAGGCAAAGAAACACAGTTTGGTAACATGCAAGAGATCCTACAGCTATCCCAAGAGTTAGATCAGATAATGCCATGCATTGACTTTTCTCATCTCCATGCCAGATACAACGGCAAGTTTAATACTTATGAAGAATTTTCACAGATACTTGAGCAGGTTGAAAAAGCTCTTGGAAAAAAAGGTCTTCATAATATGCACATACACACTGCAGGTATTGAATATACTGCAAAAGGAGAAAGAAACCACCTGAATCTGAAAGACTCTGACTTGAATTATAAAGCACTTTGCAAAGCATGGAAAGATTTTGGCATCAAAGGAGCAGTTACCTGCGAATCTCCAAATATAGAGGAAGATGCTTTACTGCTTAAGAAGACTTATGAGAATTCTTAAATAAGAGTAGAATATTATTATAGGAAAAGAATAATAATTTAAAAGAATACTATGAAAAAACAAAAAGTAATTGCAATTAACCAAGACAAGAAGTTTGTTTTAGGTGCAATAATTTTGATCATAGTGCTTGCTATTATCACAATAAACGCTGGCGCAATCCTGAACAATGATGGCTATGACAAGAAGCAATGCCCATTTGTTGTTTTAGGCAACAAGGAAGCTGCATTAAAGATTAAATACTTTGAGACTCCTTACTGCTTTTACTGCTGGCTGGAAAAACCAATATTGGAGAGATTAGTCCAAAACAAAGGCAGCATATTCCATTTAGAGAAATATGATTTAAGATACTGCAAAGAAGAAGCAAACAAATATAATATACGCGGCGTTCCTAGCTTTGTATTTGGCATTAATAATAATAATAATAATAATATAACAAATAATATCCAAGATAATACAGACAATA
>JAGVZX010000142.1 GCA_018302185.1 Candidatus Woesearchaeota archaeon | reverse complement strand
ATCTTTTCTTAAGCTCCAGCAATTTGCTGTTGATAGGCACAGTAATGCCAAGTTCCCCTAATCTCTTAATTGTTCCTAAAAATTCTTCTATGACAAGATTACGAACTTTTTGATTGTTAAATTCATTTATGATTAAATGCCATTCAGTTATACTGCCGTTCAATATTGCCAAATCATCAAGATCCTTTTCCCTTCCAGTTATAGACTTAAATAAGAATATGTCTTCATCAGATGCTAATCTTACATTTAATTTATCATAACGCCCAAACAGCCTAGCCCTATTCATCATAGCTGTGCTAAAATCAAATAAGTTGCAGACTCTCATAACAAAAATATCTATTTTACTGTCGCCTTTTTTAAACAAGACAAAAGCATTTTTATATACTGTTTCAGCATATTGTGTCTTGCTAGTAACTTCATAACCCAATTTTAACAATGCTGTTTTTATATCACTATATGATTTTTCAGTAAGGAGAACCATATCCATATCTATTGTCTCAGGTTTTAATCCTTTGAGAGACATAGCGCATCCGCCTATCAGATAAATAGTGGTTTCGCTAGAAATTGACTTTCCTATGCTTTCTAATATTTGGATAATATTATTCTTGTTTAACATCGCTCCACCTCAACTTGTAATTTACATCATATAATTCAAGCGTTTCAATAAGCTCTCTTTTAGTGATCTTTGGTAATAATGAAGATAATTTTCCATCATTAATCAAATCCAAGAGCGCATGATATTTTTTACTAACCCCATAGTACATCGATAGAAACTCTAATTTAGCTGCATTCATTTTATTTTTTAAGTAAAATGTAATGCTTATAGCAAGATCGCGAGGATCGCTTAATTTATGCAGCGCGTGTATAAATGCATCTTCTTTTGTTATTTCTTTTTTAGGATGATATAAAAAATATCGAAGAGCCCCATACTTAACCCCCCATTTGCCAAATAGCATATACCCAGTAGGTGTGCCTATTTTCGGCTCGCTCTCATACGACTCGAATAACATTTCATCGTTAAGTTTCCAATATATCTTATAATTCGACTTTAGATATAACCTGTATTCGTTTACAAAATTATATATAGGCTGATATATTTTCTTGTTTATATAATATTTGCCTTCTTTTTTATATACAACAAACTTCTTTTTTAGCAGCTTGATCTGAAGAGAGATTGTTTTAGGCGCTTTTTTTAAAATCTTAGCGATAATCTGCAATGGTATGCCTTCCTCTATGCTCAAAACGTTTAGGATCTCTAATTTTGCGCCAAATAATAATGAAGAGAGGTCAAGATAATACAATTTATGGCATAGGTCAATAAAAGCTTTGCCGATATTATTATTGCTGATGACCATATAATGAGTTTTATTAGGCTTAGTCCTGATGATAAGATCTTCACGCTCAAGCCTTTGCAACGCAATAGCTGTTTTTTTATATGATGCTTTTACTGCATTGCTGATATCCTTGATGCTATGGCTATCATCCTTAACTATGGCCACCATACATCTGATCATGAGGTGAGTTATCATTTTACATATAAAAGGTAGAATAGTATATAAAGCTTTCTACTTTTTTAGGGATTTTAGAGCATACTAGTAACTGCACTATTGATTATAATCTTTTCATCACTCCTCTTAAATATTTAGTTAGGCTGCAGATAATATTTTGTTGGTCAACAAGCCTAGGATAAGTTATCCAAATCTAGATAACAATAACTAATTCTAATTATCATTATCCAAAAATAGATATCTTTAAATATAGAAAAAGCTTTCTGATGCTAAGATAATGAACACAGGATTTGTATTAAAGATAATTAAGCTGTACTCTGCAGACATTTCTCTAGCTTTTACTATCTTGGAAATCTCTAAAAAAGCAAGATTAAGCTACAATGCAACACACAGGACAGTGCATGGGTTAGTCAAGCAAAGCATTCTATCGATCAAGAAGATTGGACCAGTCAGCCAGGTTTCTCTCGTTAAAAATCCTACTAGCTACAGCTATTTGATGCTAGCAAATGCAGCTGATGTTGAAAGTAATGAAGAGTTGGTTGAAAAAATAGATGGTATTTGGAAGAAAAAAAGAGACGATGCTTCAAAATAAGATGAGGATAAAAAAGAAACATCAAGATAAGAGCTAAATTAAAAACAAGATGACAACAAGATTCAAGATAGAAATTGAGCACATATTGCTGTTTATGGTATTAGCGGTAGCTTTTGTTGGGATGAATTCTGAGATGGGTGTCAGTATAACTGCAGGCAACAACACATTTGCAAATCTCACTGTCTGGGACACAACTGATACCCAAACATTATACACTACAAATATTACTACATTTTACGCAAACTGGACTAACCTAACTACTGGAAAAAGCATCAATAACTCAGGAGTTTATTGCAATATTACATTTAGCCATGTGCCTGCATATTTAGAGAGGATGGAGTTTAATACAACAACATTGCTTTATGTGCATAATATATCAGTAGCAACTGGACTGAATAATTACACAATAATCTGCGACGGAACAGCATTAAATTACGCGCTTGTTAATGTTACTGATGCAGTTAATGTTACTAATAGGGCGCCTGTAAATGACAGAGTCATCCCAAATATTACTTTGCAGGAAGAAAGCTTTAATGACACATTAAACATGACGTATTATTTTGCAGATGTTGATGGGCATGAGCTTAATTACACAGCAACAACACAAGACGGAAATATTACAGTTACCATTAATAATGTGACAAAGTTTGCAAACATAACTCTTGCGCATGATTTCTATGGCAGTAGATATGCCAATATAACTGCGTTTGATGGTTTTTCCGGCAATGTGACAAGCAATTTATTTTGGATCAATGTGACGAATCTGATTGAGATTAATTTAAGTGTGCCGATAAATTCTGCCACAGGAACTACAGCTACTGATACTTTTAATATTTTAGCAACAATTGAAGATGACTATAATATTACTGCATGCAGTTTACTGTTAAATGGCACTAAGAATACCACAATTAATAATCCAAATTTAGGAAGATTGCAGGAGATAAAGTATGATGATGGAGCTGCTAACACTTTCCATAGGCCTGGTTCTGGACCACATGGCATATTAACAAAAAAATTGAATACAACTGACACAAATATTAGATTTTTAGCATTTTTTATTGATAAGCTAAGTTCTCCTACAGTAATGAATATTACAATCAATGGAAATTTCTTTGTAAATTTTACAACCACTGAACTTGCGTATAGTTGTTCCACAACACCTTGCTGGATATATAAGCCAATAACAAATTCTTCAATGTTAGTAGCAGGAACAAATAATATTAGCTTTAATGCTGTCTATGATGGAAGCAATTACTGGAAAGTTGAAGTAGATAACACAGCTGGATCAGATGTTGGCATGAGTTCTAATACACCAGGAGATATTACTGGGGAGTATATGGTAAGATTTCAGAATGTATCAAATATCTTGAATTTCAGCAACTTTATAATGCCAAAAGGAAATTACCAATGGAATGTTAACTGCACAAATAATCAGAGTATAGACAATAGTGCTACCTCGAACTTTACTTTCAGTGTGGCAAATACTGCACCAACAACTCCTACACTTTNAGGAACATATGATACAGAAATTAATATTTCATGCAGTTCCACTGATTCTGACAATGATTTTATCACATATGATTTAGAATATTATTCTACTTCAGCATCAAGCAATTTAATCATGATCTCAAATGATGATGTAGATGGTAATTATAGTAATTGGAATACTAGTTTATTGACAAATAATCTGCGAATTGTTTTAAAATGCACTTCCAATGATGGAACAACTACCTCTAGTATTGAATCAGATATTATAACTCTTTCTCATCCAAACGCACCTAGCGGACCTACTAACTTGACATGTAATTCAGGTAATTGCACAAGAACATTTAACGAAACAATTAATTTGACTGCCACAGGTAGTAATGACACTAATGGTCAATTTTCGTATTATTTCTACGCTACTTATGATGATGTAAACGGCACACAAAGTTATTTTATAGGGAGTGTATCTGGTTTAAATTCAACAAATAATACGTCAACATTTATATGGAACATTACACAAGTATCTGCTCAATCCGGTATTACAATAGAGGTTCTGGCATTTGATGGACTGTATAATTCAAGCAAATATAACTTAACAAGCCAAGCAACAATCAATAATACAAATGCTCCAACTAGAGCAACAAATCTAAATCCAAATAATGGAACATATAATATCTCACGAGTAATTAACATTTCAGCAAATGGTAGTACGGACATTAATGGTGACACACTTACTTACAAAGTTTTTGCATTTTATGATAACACCTGGCATCTGATCAATTCGACATTGACAAACTCAACATTCTTTGAATGGAATTTTTCTAATGTTCCAGAGCAACAGATAAATCTTAGCGTGCAGGTAACAGATGGAAGATATGTTTCTCCGATATTACGATCTGCATTAATCAACCTAGCAAAACCACCAACAACACCCACAAATGTAACTCCTAGTGGAAATAACCCATCCAATATATATGAATATGAATTAAATTATAGCTGTAGTAACTCAAATAACACTAATTTTTTTACATATACTATTGAAATAAATTACAGTAATGTAACACATAATCAGTTTTTTACTTTAAATGAAACTTTTTCAGGGATTATTCCAGTCAACGACACAACTTTATCCTATGATGATGCAACAATTAGTACCTTATCCTATGGAGGAAGTTACGACCAATATTACAGATTCTCATCTAATATAAGCACTGGCAATTACACTATTTGCATTAATGGATATGGATCAAATGCTAAATTAGACACTTTATATAATTGCAATTCATTAGCTTGCGATAGCTGTAATAATACAGGTTTTCAAGAATTATCAGATACAGAAACAAGTTATTGTTATAGTATATATTTGTCAAGACAAGGTAATAAGAATTTTTGTGTAAAAAAGAGAGGAATAGATGATAGTCTATCAACAAGTAATATCGACTCCGTCATCCTAAACGCTAAATCCCTAACTTTTAACCTCACCAATATCACTCCTCAGAAAAACGTCCAGTTAAGATGCAAAGCACAAGACGATGCTGGTTCATCTGATTACATTTACAGCAACAATACAATAATCATTGACAGAATCCCTGTATATAATGGAAGTTCTTCTGCAACATTCAACGCAGACTCATCAACAACAATTAACATCAGCCAAAGCTTCTATGATCCTGATGGACAGAATCTTACATTTTACGTACCTAATTATAGCAATGCATTGACAGTTATATACAATTTCTCAAGCAATTATAATGTACAAATCTCTGGCAGCACAGCAGACACATATTATGTAACTCTAAGAGCAGATGACAGTCTAGTAAATAAATCTTACAATCTTTCCATAATAGTCAATCCATCTGGGCAGCAACAAGTTAGCGGCATTGGAAGTGGTGGGGGTCCAGCAAGAGCAGCAGTTGCAGTTGCTTCAGAAGGCAATAATGCACCTCCTGCACCAGCTGCACCTCCTCCTGCACCCCCTCCTGCATCCAGTGCAAAAGAAGAGCCAAAGCTAGTTATCGAAGAAAAGCCAGTTGAGATAAAGCAGACAGAACTCGCATCTGCGCGCAAGATCTCCATAATCAGCAGAAAGCATCCAGAGCCGCAGAACATATTCGGCACAACAAAGGTATTTGAGACAATCAAGAACATTGACATCTACACAGTTGATGACGTGAAAATAAAAATAACTATCCCTAAAGACATCATAAAGACAACAGATGACATAGCGAAAGACGACACTTATTACATCCTAGAAAGAGACCCAGTGATAGAATTCCCATTAGGAAGCTTAGAGCCAAGGGAAGAAAAGGTAATCTCTTATACGCTGACAAAGACCATTGACAAGAAATTTATTACTGACGATATCTTCAAGGTAGATCTTTCAAGCAGAACTTTAACGCCAGAAGAAGAAGCGCAAAGATTGAAAGAAAAAGAAGAGCGCATCAGAAAGGCAAAGGAAGTAGTTAATGTATCTGTAAGTTACAACATCTCAAAAGAAGGCAAGGCAGAGATCGTTATAGATGTTAAACTGTTAAATAAGACCCTGAAAGCAAAAGATCTTTCCATTCTCAGCGCAATCCCTAAATGTTTAATTGCATTATTAGACGAAGAGTTCAGGAAGAAATCATTGCAATCAGATGTTGACTTTGATGTCCTGAAAGCAGACCCATTGACGCAGATGAATTTGGGAGACATTGATGAAGATAAGCAGTTTAAGATAACTTTAGACAAGATCGCTGACTTAGACTGTGATGACCCTATCGAGCAGGAAGCGATCATAAAAGAGATTGTGCCTATAGTTGCGCCTAAGTTGGTAAAAGTTGATTATGCAAGATTATCTATTGTTTTAGTCATACTCTTGCTAGGCATAGTCTTCTATTGGAAGGTTTCAACTTCAGGAGAAGAGAAAGAAGGTAAAGAGAATCAGGGAGATAATAAAGAACAGCAAGGTGCAGAAGAAAAAACCAAAAGAAAGCCTCAACATCCTGCAATCCTCTGGCTGAAGAAAAACACATTCTTCATCATACTGATAGCATTCTTCATGTTAGAGATATTTGACGCATTAGGCATGTTGCCAGCAGACGTCGAATTATACAAGATCATAACCAGCTTCATCGCTGTTGGCTACATAATTTACAAAGTCAGCATCACAAAAGTTTTGTTTGGTCATGAATTGAAGAGAGTTGATTTTGCAATTGTTATAACATTCTTCCTGATCATTGCAAAAACAACTGTATTGAGCTTGAAAAACACGTTCAAGGAAGCAGAGTTCTCATCTAACCTGCTTGTTGCGATCTTAAAAGTGCCTGCATTAGAAGAAATATTGCTGTTCACAGGCGCAATATTGTTCATCATAATCTCAATCTACCTATCAAAGAAACTC
>JAGVZX010000136.1 GCA_018302185.1 Candidatus Woesearchaeota archaeon | reverse complement strand
TCTAGGATTATGTACAAACGCCTCTTGGATAAATAATACTCTTAAATTTGATGTCTTGCATTTTACATCATTCCAGGCAGTTGCAAATACAACACAAGAAACTCAGTCATCAAAGCTGGTATTTGATAAGATAAGGATAGTCATGCCTAGCCATAAAGAAACAGTAGTCTCAGGAGATACAGTTGATAAGGTAAAACCAGGTGACAGCATAGAAGTTGAAGTAGATGTAAGAAATTCATTTGCAGATACTACAGAGATACATGATGTTAACCTAGAAGGCATAATTGAAAAAATAGATAACGGTGATGACTTGGAAGATGACTCACAAGACTTTGATTTAGATGCAGGAGATGACAAGAAGATCTCATTGAACTTTGCTATCCCTTATAACGCAGATAAGATAGCATACAAGTTAAGATTGAAAGTTTCAGGCCAGGATTCTTCTGGCAAGACACATGAGCAATCAGCAGTAATCTCAATGCTGATAGACAAAAAAACCCATGCTCTTGCGATCAGTAAACTATCTTTAAACACACCTGTTGTTAGATGCACAAGGACAGTTGAGCTTACTGTAAAGGTAAATAACATAGGAGAAAACGAGGAAGATGACACAGTGCTTAGATTAACTCAGCCAGAGCTATTATTCAACGTAAAAGAAAATGAAGAGTTAGATGAAGGCAGCGCAGATGATGATGACAACAGCGCATTGGAAAAGAGATACGTTATTTCAGTGCCAAGAGACTTTAATCCTGGAACATACCCAATAGCTGCAAGAGCATACTATGATGGCACAAAATTGAGCGATGAAAAATCCATTGATTTGTTTGTGGAAGATTGTATTGAAGTTAAGGAAGCTATTACTCCAACAGCATCTCAAGCTCAAAGAACAGCTAAATCAACAACCTCAGATAAATCTGCATCAACTTTACAGGAAACCCAGCTTATTGTCACAAATGTTGAAAGCACAGTCCCAGAAGAGCTGCCTCAATCCAGTTTATTCGATGAAAGCTTTTATCTTACATTATTCGGATCTGGAGTCATTATATTATCTGGATTATGTGCATTTATAATTATGGTATCAGTGATGAAGAGAAAATAAACTTCAATATCTGCATAGCAGCTGCCTCCATAAAATCTCATACTAATTTAAATAGTCAATAATTAATTTCTCAGTCATGCAAAACTTTGACACCATTCAAGAAGGCAAGGCAATAGTAAAAGTAGCAGTTGGCAAGATAAGCAAAGAGCTTCCTGTATTCTACAATCCTATAATGTCTCTAAACAGGACAATTTCAGTCTTATTGCTTAACACATTAAGCAACACAAAAATGCAGTTAGCAGATCCATTGGCAGCAAGCGGTGTTAGAGCCATTAGATTCCTAAAAGAATTGCCAAAAAACAAAATCTCATCTATCCATATAAACGATTACAGCAAAGATGCAATTAAGTCAATCAAAGAAAATTTAAGATTGAATAAGATAAGTTCGTCTAAGTTTAAACTTTACAGCCAAGACGCAAACATCTTCTTGCTTGAAAGCTTTGGCTTTGACTATATAGATATTGATCCATTTGGCTCTCCAAATCCATTTTTAGATTCTGCAATCAAGCGCCTAGCAAGAGACGGCATCCTAGCAATAACTGCAACTGACACAGCACCATTATCTGGCACATTTCCATCTACTTGCATGAGAAAATACTGGTCTCTCCCTCAAAGAAACGAGACAATGCATGAGAATGGTCTAAGAATCCTGATCAGAAAAGTCCAGCTTGTAGCTTCCCAATACGACAAAGCTCTTACTCCTATATACTCTTACTCAACAGAGCATTATATGCGCATCTTCATGCATTGCGAAAAAGGAAAAAAGAAAGTAGATAAGATTCTAAAGCAGCACGGCAATTACAACAACGCTGGTCCATTATGGTTAGGGCAGTTATGGGACACAACTATTGCGCAAAAGATAGCAAGCTCTGCAAAAAAACTCTCATACATTAACGACCAAGAAAAGAAATTCCTGAACACGATTGCACAGGAATCTAAAATTGATACAGTCGGCTTCTACAATCTTCCAAAGATCTGCAAAAAAAACAAGCTGACTATCATCAAGCAAGATGAGCTGATAAAAAGAATAAAATCTGCTGGCTACAAAGTCGCATTGACCCATTTTACGAATAATAGCATAAGGTCAGATATTCCTCTACCAGAATTGATAAAGATAATAAAGAATTAAATCATAAAAATTTAACCGATCGTCCTTCTCACATCAGTAACTTCAACACCATTGACGTGTGGAATAGCAGCTATTAGCTGTTCTAATGCATCTGTGCTTCCTTTGCTTTCATCCATTATGAACATGAGATCTACAGAATTCAGTCCAAATGCAATAGGGGAAATTGTAACTTTGCCTACCTTTGCTCCGTGAGCAGTTATAAGCTCAGTTGCCTTATTCTCAATTGCCTTTAGATCGCTATCTGGTGCTTCAGGCATTATCCTCAGTGTTATTACAACGCTTGCCATGTTTTCTCCAGAATCAGTTAGGCCCTGTAAAGCTGCATGCTGGGCATGTAAACTTTGCTGCAATCTTTCTGCAGTGCTGGCATCTTACAAGCTCATAATTAGAGCATTTTGGGCAGCTAAATTTAGCTGTTCCGCTGACGTTTGTTATTCTTTGCTTGCATGAGATGCATACTGGTTTTTCTGACATTTTGATAGCCTCGGTAGATTGTATTTATCCTCTTGATCTAAATGTATAATCTCTTACTTATACCACTAAGATTTCAATGATTATTTATAAAGGTTATTGAAAAAAGATACTGTTTAGTCTTCAGCACCCATACAAAAATAGATAAAATTAAGTAACCTGTGTCTTTTTGAAATGTTAATTTTTATATTTGCTCTTTGTGCAGGAGTTCTCCATCTTTTCTTTTTTTTAGTCTTTGCTCGTCAATAAAATTATAATGGATGTCAAAGAAGTTTAGTCGTATTTTCTCTGCCGTTTGATCGATAGTCCAAATGTTAGTAGTGCTAAATTTCTGAAGTATTTTTTGAATCCTTTTCTATAGTGCCCTAGCTTATCTGAAACAAATCTTATCTTCTTGCCTCTTTTTTTCGCTTCCAAAAATTGGTTTTTGTATCTCTGTTTTATCGTCGAGAAGAGTAGCTTTGCGCCTGTGCCATATTCTTTTGTATCGCTTAGTCTTCCAAAAAGTCTGAACTTTGTTTTTCTGTCCTTTGAAACCCATCTGCATTTTAGTTTTTTTTTAACATGAACAAAAAATTCGTCGTTATGTAAAGGCCCTTTTATATTTGGAACAAATTTCTCAGTTTTTTTTGTTAAAAGTGAAGAATATTTTCTCACCCAATTTAAAACTGAAGATCGAGAAATATCAGTTTCCCTATATTCGCTTAAATGATCTTTAACATTTTTTAATGACATTCCTCTTTTGTAACTTGAACAAGCTTCAGTAATTATTTTTGGACTATGTTTCATTTTCCAAAATCCATCGTCGGGAGTAAATCTTTTTTTGCAAGAATTACACCACCACATTTGCTTTTTTCCAGACTTGTTATAACGCCAACCTTTACACCACGTTTTTTTAGATGACTTACAAGATGAACATTTCATTACCATCATCTCAATAGAAGATAAAGAAGTACTTATTTATATAGGTATCGAAGACTAAACAGTATCAGCAATAAGAAATATTTATATAGCATTTAGTATTTGTTATTTAAAAAAGAGGGAAACATGAAAAAATTTTATATTGGCGTAATTATTGTATTGCTGATAGTTGGCATATCTGCTGCTGTGTTCTTTTTAACACAAAAGCCGAAAGAACTGCCACTTGACCAGCATCCTTCTGGGATGATAAGAAATTGCTTAAATGTTAAGCAGGAAGCGCAAAATATCTGTTTTGATAATGCGTTCATGGATTATGCAATTAACGGCATTCATCCGGAATACTGCGATAAAGTTAAAGACAAAGAGCTTAGAGAAGAGTGCAAAGACACTATGCTGCTGCAAAAAGCTCTGGACGGAGATAATATTGCATTGTGCAAAACTGCATTTAACATAACTGTTTGTGAAACATTATTCTATTTTGAGAAAGGCACGCGCACTCGGGATCCTGATGTATGCAATAATATACAGGTAGAAGAGCATAAAATTCTCTGTATTGATCAGGCTTCAGTTTATAACGCAATATTCAGTGACCAGGAATTTAAATGTGAAAACTTTAAGGACGAAGAAACTAAGCTTACTTGCCTGACAAATGAGGTATTTACATCAGCAAGAGAACAGAATAATGCAACTGTCTGCGAACAAATAAAAGAGCTGACATATAGAGAGATGTGCAAACAGGGATATTACACAGATAAAGCTGTTAGAAGCAATGACTTGTCTTATTGCAATAATTTAGAAACTCCGCAAGTTTGCATTGATGGCTATTACTTTGGCAAAGCTCAGTTAGAAAACAACCTAAATCTTTGCGAAAATATAGCAGATAACCTGACAAAAAATAATTGTTATGGGAGAATAGTTTAAGATAAAAAATACTTATTTTATAATTTAATGCCTATTCATAAAGACATTGAATTCTTAGCTTCTTTCGGATGCATTCCAAGAACAATAAGCAGCGCAATTAAGTCATGCTTGCTTCTCATGCCATAAATATTTTGCGCAAATGAACCTAGCTTAACTTCAAGCTTATATTTTCTTGCTAATTTAATGTTCTGTTTTACTCTGCCAATAAACTGTGCAAATTTCTTATTATCTAAAGTTATGATGTCTTTAAATGAGAGGATTAATTTTATACCGCATTCATCCAGCATCTTGCATAATATCTGATTTAACCCGGAATTTCTGTTATGCATTGAATCTTTGCTGGAAACAGATTCTGCTCCATACACAAAATCAATTTTTCTCCAAAATTTTTCTAAGTTGATGCGTAAATCCTTATTTGCCTTAAAGATTATAAAATCAAAGTCTTTTGCTTTTGAAATAGTTTTCTCATCGCACAAAACAGCAGAATATACCTTAAGATTAGTAACATTGCTTTTAGATTTTAATGCCCGTATTTTTTCTCGCATAAGATTATTATTAGAGGCATTATATTCATAACAAAAACATACTGCCGCATAGCCAAAGCTAGATGCAATACCTATCAGTTCTTCTTCATTATTTTGTGGAAAAACAAAGTCTATGTGCATGCCTTAATAAATATGACAGTCATATAATAAATTATTCATTTGTATAGTTACAAATAGAACTATAATGTACTGTTTCAAGTCATCTCCACGACATTAGATAATTTACTTTTCTTTTCCCAATACTCTTCTATAAAGCAGTATATTCTTTTTCCGTTTCTGATCTCTAACCCTTTTAGCGTTTCCCATAGTTCTACTTTGCTTCCTTTTAGTTTAGGTTCAACATGATAAATCTTGTTGAACAAGTATACTATTCCTAACGGTTTTACTCTCCTTTCAGCGATTTTAACTTTTGCTAGATTCTCTAGCTGCTTTCGCGTAAATTTTTGTAGTGGCTTCTTATTTTCTTGTAGACGTGTAATTGAAGGCTTTCCCTTCAATGCAAAATGCCCTTTTTTCTCATTTCTCCAATAGAGATATTTTTCAAATTTTTTCTGGGTGTATTTTAGATCTTTACTTTTATTCTTCCTCCAAAAATCTCTTCGATCATCTTTATGTGCTCTTTCTTTCTTCCCATTTCCCTGAGGATGATATAGCTTGGTTGGGATAAATGTAATTTCCTTATTACATTTCTGAGCGACATTTTGGAGAAATGTTTGTACTAATTTACATTTAGCTTCTCCACCATTATCGTAGTGAAAACACGTTGGAATACTTTTCCATCGCAATATAGCATCAATGAGTGCATGCAATACAATTCGAGCATCTTTGCATGTGGCAATGTGTCCAGAATATCCTCGAGAATAGTCATCTTCTATGGTGCATTGATAAAAAAGGGTTCCGTTTGGTAATCTTGTTCCTGTCATGACATCGCCATGCCACATTGAATGTGGCCTTTTCATCTCAAAAAATTTTAATTTCTCATTTTCTTTATGAGGATAAAAATACCGCCAGATACTTGAAGGACTCAAAGAGATTCTCCTTTCATTTTTGAGTTGATAGCTAAGAACGTGGCAGCCCCATTCTTTATGTTTCTTGATAAATGGTTTTGCTTTGGTAAGAATACTTTTACTTATTTTTTCTGTTTTCTTTTTTGTTCTGATTCCTTCTTTAATTTTTCTAAGATCGTTTTTTTTTGGGATTTTGGCTTATAAACTTTCTTGAGATTTTTTCTGAGGATAATTCTCTGAATTGTTCTCGGATTAATGGGTATTAATTGGTTTAGCTCATAAGAACTAAAATAAGGATGTTGGACAAAAAGTTCTTCGACCACTCTTTCATCTTTCTCACTAGTTTTTGTGCCATGATTTTGAGGAGCTTTAGATATATCATGTAATCCTGCTTCTCCAAATTGATGGTATCTTTTGAAAAATTTATAGAAAGTTGGTTTTGTCGTTTTGTATTTAATTAAAATAGAATCCATTTTTGCTCCATCTTCTTTCTCAGAAATCATTGCGAGACGAAGGTCAATGATGTGGTTTG
>JAGVZX010000057.1 GCA_018302185.1 Candidatus Woesearchaeota archaeon | reverse complement strand
GAAGAAAAAAAGAAAAGGCAGAGCATCATAATAACAGAAATACCTTACATGGTCAACAAATCACTCTTGATTGAGCATATCGCTGACTTGATCAGAGACAAGAAAGTCAATGGCATCTCTGATATAAGAGACGAAAGTGATAGAGATGGGATGCGAATAGTAATTGAATTAAAGACAGATGCAAACAGTGATGTTGTGCTTAACCAGCTCTACAAGCATTCAAATCTGCAGACAACCTTTGGAGTTATCATGCTTGCATTAGTCAATAATATCCCTAAAGTCCTTAACTTAAAAGAGCTGATAACAAACTATATCGAATTCAGGAAAGAGATTGTCACAAAGAGGACAAAGTTCGAGCTGAAAAAAGCCATGGAAAGAGTGCATATACTTGCAGGCTTGATAATCGCATTGGATGACATTGATAACATAATCAAGAAAATAAAAGCTTCCAAAGATACACAAGCAGCTACCTCAGTATTGATCGCAGATTTTGCACTTTCAGAGCTCCAGGCAAAAGCTATCCTTGACATGAAACTTCAGCGTCTTGCATCTTTAGAGCAGCAGAAGATAAAAGATGAGCACGCAGAATTGTTAAAAGTGATTTCAGAGCTTGAAAGCATCCTTGCAAGCTCTCAAAAATTGATGGGCATAATAAAAAAAGAACTTCACGAGATAAGCGAGAAATATTCTGACAAAAGAAAGACACAGGTAGCAGACATAACTCTTGAAGAGTCTGAGCTTGATGTCGAAGATCTGATTGAAAAAGAAGAGATGGTAATTACAGTCACAAACGCAGGCTATATAAAACGAACTCCTGTAAAGCTCTATAAAGAACAGCGCAGAGGTGGCAAAGGGATAATTGCAGCTACCACAAAGGAAGAAGATTTCATAAGCGCAGTATTTACAGCATCTACACATAGCTACATCTTATTCTTCACAAACAAAGGAAGAGTATACTGGCTAAAGACTCATGAGATCCCTGAATCTTCAAGGCAGGCAAAAGGAAAACCTATAATCAATCTCATCCAATTTGCACCAGATGAAAAGATAAATGCATTTATTCCTGTAAATGAATTTGATGACAAGCACTATCTTATCTTAGCGACCAAGCAGGGCGTTGTGAAGAAGACAAACCTCATCGAATACAGCAACCCAAGAGCAACTGGTATAATTGCAGTAAATCTTGATGAGAATGATGAGCTCATAAATGCAGAGCTTACAGACGGCTCTAGAGATATAATATTGGCAACGAAAAATGGCAATGCAGTTCGTTTTAATGAAGAAGATGCTCGCGCAGTTGGAAGAACCTCTCGCGGCGTTCGTGGCATTAATTTAAGAGAAGATGATGAAGTGATAAGCATGGTAATTGCCAGCAATGAAAAGTTCTTGCTTACAATAACTGAAAATGGGTTTGGAAAAAGAACAGCTATCACTGAATATAATACTATCAACAGGGGCGGCTTAGGTGTCATAAACATCCAATGCACTGAAAGAAACGGAAAGGTTGTTGCAGTCAAATCTGTCTATGAAGACAATGACCTAATGCTCATAAGCAAAAATGGAATCACGATAAGGATGCCGGTTTCTGGCATCTCTTCTATAGGTAGGAATACTCAAGGCGTCACATTGATGAAATTAGATGAGACAGACAAGGTAGTTGCTGCTGCAGTTATAGTCAAGGAAGATGATGAAGCTAGCATAACAAGCCAGTCAGAAAATCCTCCTTCTCAACCATCACAAGATCCTCAGGTTCAGGATTCATCTCCTATTCAAGTTACAAATACTCAGCAAAATTCTAACTAAAAAATGCCAAAGAATCTTAAGACAAAACAAAACTTAAAAGTTCTTGCAATAACACATCTTGGCATAGCAGACATAACTCAAAAAGAAGCTCTCGGACTTGTAAGTGCTAAAAACATTGTTACAAATAAAGCAAGCATTGTATTTGAAGCTGCAAGCATTAATGATGCAGCTAAATTTGCTTACAAGGCACAGTCTGTCCAGAGAGTTGTCTTATTATGCGCAGAATATCAGCTTAATGCGGATGATAAATTCATAGATAATTTAAAACTAAATCTTTTAAAAGATGATGGCATCACAGCACTTAAAAAAACTCTTACATCTCTCTCAAAAAAAACTTTTGCATCCCGTTTCTTAAAGCAGGAATCAGAAAGTGAAGCATCGAGCTCTCTAGTGACTCAGGAGATCGAGGCTCTTATCGGTGAGCACCTCCATGAGACATACAAGCTGAAAGTTGATTTAAAGCAGCCAGATATTATATTCTTATCCTATTTTGAAGACAACAAGTTTTATCTTGGGATAGATATCTCAGGATTTGATCTCTCAAAGCGCGATTATAGGTTATTTACACATCCCACTGCATTAAAGGGAACAATAGCTTATTCATTGTTAAGGATAGGAGATTACGTTCTTAAAGATGTATTGCTAGACCCTTTCTGCGGCTCTGGCACGATAATAATAGAAGCTGCACTGTTTAGATCAGGCTTATCTCCTCACTATTACAAGAAAGACAAATTTCTTCTCTCTAAAATAAAAGACCTGAAAATTGACTTTAATAAATTCGATGATGCAAGCAATCTGATTAAAAAACAGCTTTCAGATAAAAAAGCAGATAAAAAATCATCAGATAAAAAAAAGTCAGATAATAATCTAGCAACATCAAAAGAATCAAAAAAATCAATTCAAAAAGAAACAGAAAATAATACTGATCCAGGCACTAACTCAGACAATGGAGACATAATTGGGATAGATATCAACTTTAGCGCAATAAGCTCTGCCAGAAAAAACGGAAAGATTGCAAATATACTTGAATATATAAAATTCTCAAGGATGGATATCAGCTGGATAGACACTAAGTTTAAGGAAAAAAGCCTGGATAAAATCATTACAAATCCTCCTAAAATTACAAGATCAGTTGATCCTAAAGATGTGGAAAAGATCTACAAGGAGCTTTTTTACCAAGGAGAATTTGTCCTGAGGAGCAAAGGCACAGTCACTGTTATAACCTCTTCTCCTAATGTGATGAAGCAAAAAGCTGAGGAATATAAATTCAAGCTATTGCATGAAAGAGAGCTCTGGCACGGCAAAGAGATGCTGAATGTTCTAGTATTTGGGAAATAATACTCTATATCTAATAAAATCTTTTAAAATATTTGCTCAATTATATTTATATTATTTCTTATCTTTTCTTGTTACCCTTTGCCACAAAATTATTCACTCTTATTGATATTCTTCTCACAAAAACTCCTGCAAATCCCCACACAAACGGAAGCCAATATGGTATTCCAAATAGAGTTGTATCATAATATGTCCAAGCACCTGCTTTGACACCTATACTTTCAGCAACTGCGCCTAAGGCAGCGCAAATAACATATATTATGATATCTTCTTTGCTTTTCCTGACTGCAAGCATCACTATTGTAATTGAGATTATAGCAATTGTCAACAGCAAAGAATGTTTCCATAGCAGTACAACTGATAATAAAACGCTTACATATATCAACAGACCAAAATAAAAATCTTTTTCCATAAATTATTATAATTTCTTCATACTTTATATCTCTTTTTATATATTTAGTGCTATTCAGGCAAATCTTAAATTGATATATTTAGAAGCAATTAATAGTAACTTTTAAATATATCGTCGCTATTTTTAAGCTTTATTGTAGGGAAGTGCTTAACTAACGCACGAAAGTGTGAGGAAAGTCCGCTCACTATTTTTACGTTGCATTCATGCAATTGTGGAAATGTAGCTACCTTTGAAAGAAGGATTCAGAAATGGATGGCAACCATACAGAAACGCACTTGCAGCACTGGGTATGATAATGATGACGAATCATCTGTAAAAGGATGAGAGTAAAAATTTGACCATCTTTGCTGGACAAGATGAAACGAAGGCCCTGGCTTGTGCAAGTCCATTACGGACGCATAGTCGAATGTTAAGAAGGACTGTTCTCCCAGAGAAGTCCTACAAAAAGCGGCTTACAGCTTCCCTACAAACTTTTTATCGCAAAATAATGGATATTTCCCAAATATTTTTATATCAAACTCGTTTTTAACCTTAAATATGGCACAAGACAAAGTTTCAATGCCTTCTTCACAAGGCGGATTAACAAGGTATTTTGATGAATATAAAAGTAAGATCAGCTTAAGCCCTGTCCATGTGCTGATATTTATTGGCATAGTTGTGCTGGTTATATTATTCTTGCATACACAAGGCTATGCTTTGTTCGGTGTGCCTCAGGCATAATTAACAACTAAAGTAAATATATTACAATTATAAACCTAAACTATAAAACACATAATAATTCGGTGATACTATGTTTCCAGGAATGAACCCAAGAGCGATGGAACAGGCAATGAGGAAGATGGGCATTGTTCAAGTAGATATTCCTGCAACTGAAGTTCTAATTCGTACAAAAGACAAAGATTATATTTTTGTCAATCCTCAGGTTGCAAAAGTAAACATGATGGGTCAGGACACTTACCAAGTAGTCGGCAAGGCAGTTGAACGAGCAAGAATTCAAGAAATCGAAATCAGTCAAGATGACATTAATACAGTTGTCGAACAGGCAAATACAGACGCAGAAACAGCAAAAAAAACCCTCAAAGAGACAAAAGGGGATATTGCAGCTGCGATATTAAAGCTGCAAAATTAAAATAAATAATTAAATCATTATAATCTTCTTCTCCACAACTTTCCCTTTCACATTCTCAACAAGCAATCTTTCAATCTCATCAAGTGCGTTTTCGATTGCTTCTCTCTTAATGCCAGCAACTCCCTGCACATGAACAACTAAGTTCTTTGTCTCAATTGTTGTTGGGGCATACTTAGAATCTCTGTATCTTACTAAACAAAGAACTTTCTCATCATCAAATGCAGCTACTTCATCTTTTAATAATTCCACTTCTTCGCCCATAAATGGCCAGTATTTCTCCTTGCCATTTGACATCTTATATACTATATTTCCTTTAATAAGGTCTTTATTCCACATACTGAATGTTAATCCGCTTCTTATTGAAACAATGTTCATGCAGTCAACTGCCCTTGATATCTTTGGCAAGTGTCCAGATTTTAATATCAATTCAACAAGTATTTTTGGTCCGCAGGCAGTTGAAGCAATTGCGCTTTTTGAAGAATTTATGAATCTCTCATAAGCATTTATCCTTTCATTATTGAGAAAGTTTGCAGAATTTTCCTTGATCTCTTTTTCTAACACACTTACTAATTTTTCAATCCTGTTGTTCCTGTTCTTTGCATTCTCTATCCCTTCAATAACTAGATGACCGACTATAAGCTCAGAATTCCTACAATCATCTTTTATTGTTACTTCCATGCTATCATCTGAATTAATTTTATAACATCATCTATTCTATTTTTGAAAATAAAAAAAAGCGGAGGATGGGACTCGAACCCATGATTAGTCGGGTTGCAGCTTCGGTTTCTAGATAATCTCTCATCTAAAATCGACCGCCTTTGCCGCTTGGCTCTAGGGTTTCTTACGAAATACCCCCGCAAAGCTAGGCAAAATCTCTTCGCATTGAAGAGGACTTAACCTGACTATTTGCTCCGCCGTAATAAATCAATTCTTTCCTTAAGATTCATCTTAGGTATATAAAAATTTAACCTATTCCTGACAAGATATTTGGAATAATTCCTGAAACTTCCAAAACCAATCTCTTTGATCCATTTTTCTAGCATATTAAATCCACAAAGATGGATTCCGAATGTTCTCTCTTCTCCGCATCTTCTTAAAGTAACTCGAAAACCTTGACTCTTTAATGAAGTCATCACTTGACTGATTATCTTCGGGCTTGAGCTCTTTATCTCAAATCTTGGATAATAATGTTTTTCTCTTCTTTCTTTTGAGAAGTATAAAGAGCCATCTGCTTCAAATAAGCCTCTGATAATATGTTTCATATAAATCCAATCTACAAATTTTTTTGGTATTTCAGATTCAAATGTTTTATTTTTATAAACCAATCCTAATTTATATATCAAGAATTCTATATATTCTTTATTATGGAAACACAATCTTATATATTTGCCTCTCTTATCTTTATGAAATCTAATTTGTGGTGTTTTGCCAGTCTCTTTCTTTATAAAATCAGATACTTTATTGAAATATTCTCTATCTTCATCTGCATTGCCTGTGATCTCAAGAACATATTTCTTATCATAAATTATATGACCATCACCTATTATCAAGCCTATAAGCTCATATAAGTTAAATTCTGGCAATGTATTAGATAATGTCTTTTGATGGTTTAAATTCATATCAATCACCAATTATTCTCCAGTTGAAACTAGTTTAATCATATTTGGCGATTTGATTGAATAACCTCAAAAACAGAAAGTCATACTTATTTATATATTTCATGTAAGAATGCTCACTTGTAAGTATTTCTATTCGTTTTCTAGGTGTCCGCTTTTAAATGTTCATTCCAAGAGTTTGAGGAGTTTAAAAAAAGCTTCTACAAAAAATAATATCTCCTAATATTAGGACATAATTTGAAATAATTTCATAAATTTAGTTAAAGATTCAGAATTAACTATAAATACACTCATTGTATAATCAATAGAATCATTTATAACGTTCTTTGGTGGAAAGAATGGAATCCGATTTATTTCATTTAACATAAAATTTGGTTTATAATTATAAATTACCCATTCTGCAGGTATTAATTTTACTTTATCTTTATTTATTATAGTGCCTGTGTTAATAGTAACATTACTTGCATCTACATCGACAACAAGTAATTTTGCTGTTGTAACAATAATTGGATTAAAAGATGCAGTAGTTAAATTATTTTGTTTACTAAGCCTTTGGAATTTATGTAATACAAAACCTCTTGTACCTAGTAACACTTGATTACATGCATCCTCAATATCCTTTTTATTAGCAGATTTAGGTATGTTATTCCAATTTATATCCCCTTCTTTGTCATAATCAAACTTTATTTGATAAGCATCATAACATACCTTACTATTAATATCTCTATAGATATTAGTGCTAAACTCATGAATATATCTCACATGTTTTATAGTCCAGATAGGTGGGTCTAAACTATTTCTAAGGTTTAGAAAAGTATCGATAATTAATGGAGAATCACCTCCTATCACTGAATTATCATTTAGTCCATGTTTTATATCTGGAAAGAAGACCCAAGTCTTAAAATTATTATCTGCTTTTTTACACTCAATTATAAAATAAGACTCTAAGTTACTAAAATAATTCTTAGCAATAATATCTATTTTTGTCTTTTCATTATCTAGTTCTACGGGAAATTCTTTTTCTATGACAGATAAATTTTCAGTATTAGAAATAGCTTCAATACATTTCTTATGGAAGAAAGAACCATGTATATTTAATGCGTCTATTATAAAATCATTTTTGGCATCCATGCACAAACAATATTTTTACAATTTATAAAATTTGCTAAACTAAAAATCTAATTACAAGAATAAATAATCAAAAACTATTTTAGAAGTAATAATCATATTTAACTACTCTCGAATGCTAAGCATATCCTCTAAAATATATATTGGAAACGATAGATTTAAATATTAGAGGTATTTTACTTAGATGAAAAGAGGCAACTAGCTAGAGTTATTGCCTTTTTAGGATTTCTAGTTTGTTGTCACTACAGATTAATCAATGGAGGAATAACATGATAGAAACAACAAAAAATGCAGAAGTAAACCCTTTGCTGATAGTATTAATTGTTTTAGTGGTTATATTGCTTATCTTAGTAATAAGATATAAAACACCTTTAAGTATATTTGGCTAGGGATAGATAATGTCATTAAACAGGGAAGAACTAAGTATTATAGAAACAATTATATTACTTAGTTATATTATTCTTTTACTTATTTATAATAAGAGTTTATTTAATAATTATTTTAGTACAGTTACTATATTTATCATCTTATATTATGTAATCCTATTACCTCTACAGGTAGACAAAATTAGCAATCACTTTGAACAATACCTTCAATTCTCAAATTCTGTAATTACCATCGTGTTAGTATTGTTAACTTTTGTGGTGGTTAATAATAAAAATATTATCCCACAAAATAGATTAACAAATGCATTTTACTCTGTAGGTTGGATGCTAATATTCTTATTTGGGACATCTCTTTTTTCTATCCTTGGTAAAAATATGGAACAAAAAACAGCAAAGTTAATAGTCTGTAAAATTTCACTATTTATGTTTATTATGTCTTTTGCAATTTTGATAAGTTTTATTTCAGGATTAACTTTAGCCATGTAATTAAAAATATTAACTATTTCTGGAACTTTTTTTTATAAATACTTTCCAACCTCTTTGCTCGATATTTCCACATTTGTTACATTTATATGTCCGAGTAATAGTTTGATGTACGCCCTCATATGCTTCAACTTCTTTCACATCAGCATCTCCAACTTCTTCAAGAGCATAAAATTCTTTACAGTTAGTGCATCTGCTTTCGTACTTATATTTAACAATAGTTACTAAAAATACTCCTAACCCTAAAAGTAATGTTGGTAATAGCATAATATAAGGCATCCAATCAATAGAAATTTTTGGCAACCATTGTGGAGGATGAAATACCTCAGGAATAGTAGTTGCGATGCCACTAATGTAGGTTATTACACTCACTATAAAAGATATTATGGCAATTACTTTAAGTTTCTTCTCACCAAATCTATTGATTAGATTTATTGACAGATTTTTAATGAATGATATCTCTCTCTTGGATATGTTATATCTTTTTGCATTATCTATTATATTATGATTTATGATATTACTGTTATTTAGATTACCTGCATTAATATATGAAGAATTACTTAAAATAGGTGTTGAGATGTTATTTGTGGATTGGCTATCATCAGTATTAATGACATTAACATGACCATTTTGATTAATTTCTATTTTTAATGAGCCGAAGTTTTGCTTAAATACATCTTCTTCTTCAATTGCGTCTATTCCTTTTGATGTAATCTCTAAACCTAAGATATGCGGTAAGCCTTTGAGAGTAGTTCCTATTAATCTTACTTGTTCAGTTAGAAGTTTATGCCCTAATAAGTAATTATAAGCATTTTCTAATCTTATTGTAGTAAAATTTAGAGCTTCCATTATTTCATCTAAATCAAATGTCTTACCTTCTATTTTATAATTATACATTTCTGCTAGTAATTCTAATGCATCTCGTTTAATAGTCATAAAACCTATAGAATACTGTGTTATATTAAAATATTATCAGGAGATTATACTATTTAACAAACAACTAAAGGAGGATAGTAATAAGGAACAAAAATGTAGCAGTTTTCTAACAAATAATAAGTACGCGCCTGGAGGGATTTGAACCCTCGATCTACAGCTTAGAAGGCTCTCACGAAAAAATAGGCTTAGCTATTCTTTAGTCGCGCTATCCAGGCTACGCTACAGGCGCATATAAGCAAGGAAGAGAAGTGCTTACTTTATAAAGTTTTCTTAGAAGATATTAGGTTCTAGACGATAAAATCCAGAGCAGTGGCTTCGTCTCAAGTCGGAAATTTATACACTATGTATACAAATTTCCGCCTTTCGACTGTCGCCTGCAAACACTAGCACTATAGTAAGATTGACCTTCGCTCCATGGAACATCGCTCAGGTCTGGAATGTTGATTTGATTGTGTTTGCAAAATTGGCGACGTCAGCCACAGCTCTGGATTTTTTAAGGTCAACCTAATACATTTTTCTTAGAAACATTTTAAAACAATTCTCTATTTTATTGACGTGGAAGGCTAGATCGGGCAGTTAGTCCCTGCCTGTCGCTGCAACCGGACTATACGGCAGGATCGAAGCTCAGGAAGCGAAGCTATTTGCTATCTTAGGGTCTTAGCTTTAACGTTGAGAAGCTGTCCTATTGGATCAGTTTTTATGGCCAACGAGTCAGGTCAGGAATGAAGCAGCTCATGTCGTGAACTCTGGTGCTTATAGGGTGCAGCTTTGAGGAGAAGCTAAGGTAAACCTTATCTTAGCGAGGGTTTCCATTTTTGGGCATGCCTTCCACTTTATTATTCAAATGTTCAGAATTAAATTTTCAAATTCATATAATCTTCTATTCAATATTACTTTCTATCATCTTTCATCTATACACAAATATGTCACAAGGTATATAAAGGACTTTGTTCTACCATGTAAATTATGGCAAACTTACATAATCTGAAAGTCTGTATGTGTTCTATTATAGTTATTATTGCCATTATTTAATTCATTCTGCCAATTTTCAAGATTGCTGGATTTCTAAACAATCTCTAGCGATTTTGAAAACATTTCTCTTTTTTTTGAATGGCCATAAAATATCTATAAAAAAATAAAACAAAAACATAAAAAACAAACAAAAGGTGATATGAATGGTAAGCGAAACAACAAACAACTTAAATCAGGAAAATGTAACATCAGTCTTAGATCTTGTCGGCAAACTTGGTCTGGAAGGCAATAGCCTGCAGCTAAGCCTAAAACATCTGGAAAATCCACTGCTTTTTGTAGGAGAAGATACCCTGCTGCTGCGCACAACTCTTCCAGTCGTCCTGGATAACAAGCGTTTTGTCGGCTACTCCAAACTTGTCAATGTCGGCAAAAAAGATGAGTCTGTCGTCGAGCACGGCGTCCTGCTGCTTGATCTAGCAAACAACCTTGACTCTGGTCTGGTCAATGTCAATCTGCTGAAGACAGAGCTTCCAGTCTGGCATCTGGCAGAGAAAAATGGATTGTTGCTTGTAAACGCAGGCAATCTGGTCTATACTTTGAATCTGGTCACAAACAACTTAAAGCTTTTAAAAACTGCAGGTTAAGCTTGCAGTCATGGGATAAGGTGGTATATATGACAAAAAAATTTACACAAAATGATGAAAACTTTTACGAGGCATTAACAGAATTAAGAAAATACGACAGTTTATTTGAAGATTTGGATGAAGAACAAGATGATGACTTGTTTGACTCTTATTTCAACACAAACCAAGCAGGATAAACAAAAGTAACAAAAATAGAAGCTGTGGCTGATAATTAAATTTATTATTTTATTTAGTCATTACTCTTTCAGCTCAATTATCCCTTCATTTTCAATCTTGTATTGCACAAAAAGATCTGCAGCTAATGAGCGGTGTTTTTTGATAGTTGCTCGCCTGATAAAAGAATTATTTGGCAGCTCTATCAGATTCATCTCTATTAAACATTTGCTGCCATACTTTAGGATATCTCCACCTACCATATTGAACTTTTGCTTTTCTCTCTCTTCAAAATTTGCATAAACTTGGTTTGTTATAAGGATAGGAATATTCTTCTTTCTTGCAATCTCTGTTAAGTATGCTATCTGGGTAGCTAGCTCCTTGTTAAGCTCATAAACATCAGTTGTCTGCCCTAACTCTAACCTATAAAGCATTGCAATGCTGTCTATCACAATTAATCCAACATTCTCTCTTAACACCTCTTTTAACATCTGAAACACATCTACCTGCTCACTGAAAGAAGTTGGCTTATAGAATACAACCTGTTTTAAGACATCCATAAACCTTGGAGTGATCTGCTTTAACCTCTCTATAGAAAATCCGCCTTCAGTATCAACATAAATAACTTTCTTCCCTGCTTCTGCTGCTTTCACAGTTGCTAAGATGCATAAGCAGGTCTTTCCAGAGCCAGCAGGCCCATAGATTGTGGTGACTGTATCTTTCTCATATCCTCCAGATAAAAGCTTGTCAAATACTCTACTGCCAGATGATAAGACATTTGCGTTCATGTAAGACCCTCTTAATCTGGTGTGCTTATTCTCTCCTTCCTTTTGCTCGGCTGCCATAACTCTCAGATTATTGCATACATATTTAAATATTTATTAGTAATTAACCTGTATATGGAAGTCTTAACCCACAAATCCAATAAAAAAAACATCAAGCTATCTAGATCAACCTTAAATAAAGTCCTGATCATATACATGGACAACACCAAGAAAACCCTTAAAGTCATATTTAATTCTCTAGATAAGCATAACATTGAATATTCAGCCATACCAAGAAGCCATAAAAGTGCCAATATTTTCAGGAACAAGGACCTCATAATCACAGTCGGTGGAGACGGAACATTTCTTGGCTCTGCTCACTACATCAAAGACACTCCTGTGTTAGCTGTTTCTCCAGATGAATTAAAGCATGAAGGCTTTTTTGCACGTGCAAATCGCTTTAATTTTGAGCAAAAGCTTAAACAGATACTTGCAGGAAAACACACTATACTTCCTCTTGCAAGACTGTTTGCAAGGATCAACAATAAGCCTGTAGAGCATTCTTTAAATGAGATCTATGCAGGCAAGAGAAGAGCCTATCTTATTTCAAAATACATTTTGAAAGTCGGCAACCATTCTGAATACCAGAAAAGCTCAGGTGTCTTGATAGGCACTGCTTCAGGAAGCTATGCATGGATCAAGGCATGCGGCGGCAAAGAGCTTCCACTTAACTCAAAAAAATTCCAGTTTGTTGTGAGAGAGCCTTTCCGTGGTAGATTCCTGAAATATAAGCTGCTTAAGAAAGTCCTCTCTCCAGGAGAAAAGATCACTATTACCTCAAACATGAGAAACGGTGTTGTCATTGCAGATTCAGTCGGCAGAGAGTATAAGTTTGACAGGAAAAGTATATTGACAGTCACATTATCAAGATATCCTTTAAAACTAGTCACGTTCTAAAAAATGGCTTCTACAAAACCTCTTGCGAAAAAGATCTGGCTCAACGGAAAATTAGTCTCATGGAAAAATGCTAATGTCCATGTATTGACGCATGCATTGCATTATGGCAGCGCAGTATTTGAAGGAATAAGATTTTACTCAACACCAAAAGGCCCTGCAATCTTCAGGCTTGATGACCACATAAACAGGTTATTCAGCTCTGCTTCTGTCTTAGACATGAAAGTTCCTTTCACAAAAAAGCAGATAAGAAAGGCAGTGATAGATACTGTAAGAGTAAACAAATTAACTGAAGGCTATATAAGACCATTGATCTTCTATGGCGCAAAAGCTCTTGGCTTGGATCCTAGGAATATTCCTGTAGAAGTTACAATAATCGCAATACCTTTTCCTAGACTATTTGCTAAAAAAACAATAAAAGTAAAGACTTCAAGCTTCATTCGCTTGCATCCGCATAGCACAATAGCATCTGCAAAAATTTCAGGGCATTATGTGAATTCAATCCTTGCAAGTATGGAAGCAAAGAAAGCAGGGTATGATGAAGCACTTATGTTTGACTTCAAAGGTAATATAGCAGAAGGCTCAGGAGAAAACTTCTTTTTGGTCAAAAACAATGTAATAAAGACAGCAAGCTTGGAAGATATCTTGCCTGGGATCACTCGCGCGTCCCTTATCAAAGTTGCTATAAAACTTGGGTATGAAGTCGATGAAGCTGAACTAGATGAGCATGATATTGCCACTTGCGACGAAGCGTTCTTCTCTGGCACAGCAGCAGAAATAACACCAATCTCAAAGATAGATGATGTTTTAATAAATGAAGGTAAAGTTGGGGATGTTACCTTAAGATTGCAGGAAAAATTCTATGACATCGTTCATGGCAATGACAACCAGTATGAAGGCTGGTTGACTTATGTGAGATGAAATTAAAAACAAAAAGATTAAATAAAAAATAGAAGCATAATGAAAGATAAAAATTCTAAAATAAATAAAGTAAAAAAATAACTAATCTTACTCTTCAGCAAAGTCATCAACTGTCTCTTTCATATCTTCATCCTTAGCAATGACTCCTCGTTTCTTCAAGTATTCTTTTGTCAATATGTAGAATATCAAGCCAAGCGATTTCTTTCCCTTATTGTTGCATGGAACAACTAGATCCAGCTCATTTGACTGGTTGTTTGTATCACAAAGAGCGATTACAGGGATTCCGATGCCGTTTGCATCTAGTACTGCATTCCTATCTGGCCATGAATCAACTACTAAGATCAGCTTTGTTTCCATGTATGTGTCAAGAGCCTTGTTAGTCAATATTCCTGGTGGGTATCTGCCTGCGAATATCTTGATGCCTGTCAATTTGTGTAATAATTTAACAGGCTTCCATCCTGTCTCTCTTCTGCAGACAACAAGTATGTCCTCTGGGTTATATTGTGACATGAAATTTGCAGCAATCCCTAATCTCTCATTTATCTTCTGCAGGTTCAAGACACTTAAGCCATCTGGCCTTGTCTTATAGATAAAATTAGCCATATGCTTTGTCCTGAACTTTGTGCCTATATGAATCCCTGACTTTAAATATACATCCTGTGCAACTAAAAATTCATCTGCCATTTTACGTTCACCTTTCGTTTGTTTAAGTTTTAATATTATTATATTATGCTGCACTTCTATTATCGCAATAAATGATCCAGAACAATCTAATTTGCTCCGCACTTTTTATTGCCTTGTGCAGCTCACCAACGCAACTCATGTGCATTAGCTTCGGCTTTATGCTATTAAAATGGCACTTTATATTTAAAGGTGACGATTTTAGAGGGTAAAAACCTGATCTAAGAAAACTCTCCTAAATCCTCATACACAGGCCCTTCTGGAGTTAATTCACTTTTTACTAACTTAAAGCTCTTCAAAGTAATCTCTTTCTCCTCAATAACCAAATTTTTCACTTTCTCTACAAACTCCTCTTTCTCTTGCAAAACCTTGACTCTGGCTAGTGTTATGTGTGGCTTAAAGCTCTTCTCCTGCTTGAAATTAAGCTCTTCTAATTCCTTATCGATTCTGCTTTGCAATTTTATGATCTCTTCCTCTGGTTTTATTCCAATCCAAACAACCCTTATATATTTTTCAGTCGGAAAAAAACCTATCTTTGAAACCTTTACACTAATTTTCTCGAATTTAACTTTCTCAAGTATCTTCTTTACGATTTCGACCTTATTCTCATCAAACTCCCCTATGAACTTTAGTGTCATATGAAATGTCTTTGGAAAGGTAAATTTGCCAGAATTAAACCTAATCTTATCCTGCAGAGAATAGAAATACTTTTTCAGCTCATTGAATTCTAATGCGATAAACAATCTCATGCATAGAAAAATAATCTAGGTATATTAAAAATTTGTCATAAAAATGCATAAATAGAAATTATACCGCATTATAAAAATCAAAATAATAAAAAAAATCAAAGAAAGATGCAAACTTAATTGCTTGTCTCTTCTTCGCCAAAATCTTCGCTGTCCTGTGAAGCATCGT